>NZ_JBVJOT010000049.1:0-65151 GCF_055583025.1 Streptomyces sp. NPDC104831 | reverse complement strand
GAGGGTGATCTGGGGGGCACGATGCGGCTGGGCATGTATCCGGCCAAGCTCGCGGAGGGCTCGATCGTGCGGGAGGTGTACGACGGCAGGGAGTACGTCGAGGAGCGTCACCGGCACCGTTACGAGGTGAACAACGCCTACCGGGCGGAGCTGGAGAAGAAGGCCGGGATCGTCTTCTCGGGTACCTCTCCCGACGGCAAGCTCGTGGAGTACGTGGAGTACCCGCGTGACGTCCACCCGTACCTCGTCGCCACGCAGGCCCACCCCGAACTGCGTTCCCGCCCGACCCGCCCGCACCCGCTCTTCGCCGGCCTGGTCAAGGCCGCGGTCGAGCGGAAGACCGCCAAGTAACACGCCGGTTGTACGGTGGCCGGGGTGCGTGCCTTCGCGGGCGGGCACCCCGGTTTCACTGTGCGCGCGTGGAAGGACAGGGCATGACGATCAAGGACACCCCCGCGGAGTGGGAGATCCGGGCCACGGACACCCCCTTCAGGGGCAACAAGACCGCCGTCCGCACGGACGACGTGGTCATGCCCGACGGCTCGGTGGTCCGCCGGGACTACCAGGTCCACCCCGGCTCGGTCGCCGTCCTCGCCCTGGACGAGGAGGACCGGGTGCTGCTGATCAACCAGTACCGCCACCCGGTCCGGCACAAGCTGTGGGAGATCCCGGCCGGCCTGCTGGACGTGCCCGGCGAGAACCCGCTGCACGCCGCCCAGCGCGAGCTGTACGAGGAGGCGCACGTCAAGGCCGAGGACTGGCGGGTGCTGACCGACGTCTACACCACCCCCGGCGGCTGCGACGAGGCCGTGCGGATCTTCCTCGCCCGGGGTCTGTCCGAGGCCGACGGGGAGCGCTTCGCGGCGGAGCACGAGGAGACCGACATGGAGCACGCGCGCGTGCCGGTCGACGAACTCGTGCGCCGGATCCTGGCCGGCGACGTGCACAACAACTGCCTCGTGGTCGGCGTGCTCTCCCTGGTCGCCGCCCGCGGCGGGGCCGGGCCGGACGCGCTGCGCCCGGCCGACGCGCCCTGGCCCGCGCGCCCCTTCGAGGGCTGACCGGCCCCGTCCGGACCATCCGTGTGACCATCGCCTGATCCGATCGGGCGATGCGTTCGCCGCGCTCCTCCGGGTACGTCGCAGAGCGTGAACTAGGCTCTGGAAACGCCCGTCCCGGAAGACCCGGCGGGCTTGCGCGTGCGGTGGGACGGGAGTGTGGCCCGTGACGGATCAGGCGGTGGACACAGAGGGTGCGGAGCTGTCCGCGCACCCGGCCCCGAAGGACCGTTTCCTGGGCCGCGGCCGGGAGTTGAAGGAGCTGTGCGCCGACATCGGGCGCGCCGGCCTGGACACCCTCTCCGGCCGCAAGGCCCCCCGCGCGCGCGTCCTGCTCATCGCCGGCCGCCCCGGATCCGGCCGCACCAGCCTCGCCGAGGAACTCGTCCGCCGGCTCGCCGGCCGCTACCCCGGCGGGGTGCTGCGGGCCCGGCTCGGTGAGCCCGACGGCACCCCGGTGCCCGTCGAGCGGGTGGCCCGCCGGCTGCTGGAGGCACTGGAGCTGCCCGCTCCCGCCGGGGCGGCCGAGGACGACCTCGCCGCGGCCCTGCGGGCGGCCCTCGCGGGCCGGCGGGCGGTGCTGCTGCTGGACGACGCGGCCGGCGCCGAACAGGTCGACGCGCTGCTGCCGGAGGACCCCGACTGCCTGGTGGTCGCCGTCTCCCGGGGCCCGCTCACCGGAATCGCCGACGTCCGCCCCTGCACGCTCGGCGGCCTCGACACCAAGTCCGCGGTGGACCTGCTCACCGGCTACGCGGGCGCGGTCCGCGTCACCGTCGACCCGCGCTCCGCGGAGGGCCTGGTGGAGGCGTGCCAGGGCCACCCGGGCGCGCTGGTGCTGGCCGGCGGCTGGCTCGCGGCCCGCCCCAAGGCCGCCGTCTCCGACCTCGCCAAGCGGCTGCACGCGACCACCGAGGACGGCGCGGACGGCGCCGAGGCGACCCCGCTGGCCCGCGTCTTCCGGCTCGTCTACGACCAGCTGCCCGGCCCGGCCGCCCGGATGCTGCGGCTGCTGTGCCTCGCCCCGGCCGGCCTCGCCGACCCGCACACCGCCTCCGCGCTGGCCGGCTGCTCGGTGGACGCCGCCCGCGCCACCCTGGACGACCTCGCCGCCCTCGGCCTGCTGCGCGCGGTGGACTCCCCGCTGCCCCAGTACGAGGTCCCCGGCCGGCTGTACCCGCTGCTGCGCGCCCTGGCCGAGAGCCAGGAGCGGCCCGCCGAGCTCCAGCTGGCCCGGGCCCGGATGCTGGAGCGGACGGTCCGGCTGCTCCAGTCCTGCCGGGCGATCACCGAGACGGACAGCCCCCAGGCCCGGGAGAAGCTGAACGGCATGCCGCCCGCGCTGCGCTTCCCGAACCCGCGGGCCGCCGCCGACTGGCTGCGCATCCGGCGGCCCGCGCTGCTGGCGTCGGCGCGCCTGGCGGTGGCCGACGGGGAGCTGGACACCCTCGCCCGCCGGCTGATGTCCCAGCTGGTGCGGGCCCTGGCCGCGCACGTCGGCACCCAGGCCGCCGCCCCCGACCTGTACGGGGTGCACGGCCTCGTCCTGGACGTCGCCGAGCGGCGCGGGCTGCCCCGGGAGAAGGCCGCGGCGCTGTTGAACCTGGGCGACCTGGACGCGCAGACCGGCCGCACCCGGGAGGCGCTGGTCCGCTACCGGGCCGCGCTGGACGCCGGACGGGAGGCGAACGACCCGTACGCGACCGGCCGCGCGATGGAATCCGTAGGCGGTGCGTACCAGGAGCTGGGCGATCACGACCGGGCCGCCGACTGGTTCGGCCGGGCGCTGGCCGAGCGGCTGGCCCGCGGCGAGGTACCGGAGGCCGCCCGGCTGTACGGCAGGATCGCCACCGCCCACACCTACGCGGGCCGCTACGGCGAGGCGCTCCGGAACTGGCGGGCCGCCCTGGCCGGCTACCGCCGCAGCGGCGATGTCGCCGCCAGCGCGCGGGCGTTGAGCGAGATCGCCCGGGTGCAGGAGTACGCGGGGCGGCCCGAGGAGTCGCTGCGCACCTGCCAGGAGGCGGTGGAGTGGGCCCGGCGCGCGGAGGACGCCCGGCTCCAGGCCGCGGTGCAGCTGCGGCTGGCCGACACCCTGGACCGGCTGGGCGACCCGGCGGCGGCCCGGCTGCACCGGGCGGCGGCCGAGCGCATGCTGGGTGAGGAGCGACCGGAGGACGTCGCAGGGCCGGAACAGGACGCTAACGCCTGCGAAATCCGCACCGCATCCAGCGAAGATTGATGCAATGAAAGGCTAGACAGCCGGAACACCTTCATTAGACTGGCTCTGCCGCATAGTCCTGCGGCGTCTCCCGGTATGCCCCCGCATGTCTGGGTACGTCTGTATTGCACCCCCATACCCTCTGAGCCAAGGACCGTGATCGACGTGAAGGTCGGCATCCCCCGCGAGGTCAAGAACAACGAGTTCCGGGTGGCCATCACCCCCGCCGGTGTGCACGAGCTGGTGCGCAACGGCCACCAGGTCGTCGTCGAGCGGGGCGCCGGCCTCGGCTCCTCGATCACGGACGAGGAGTACGTCTCCGCCGGTGCCGCCATCCTGGACACCGCGGACGAGGTCTGGGCCGCCGCCGACCTGCTGCTGAAGGTCAAGGAGCCGATCGCGGAGGAGTACCACCGCCTCCGCAAGGACCAGACCCTCTTCACCTACCTGCACCTGGCCGCGTCCAAGGAGTGCACCGACGCGCTGCTGGCGTCCGGCACCACGGCCATCGCCTACGAGACCGTCGAGCTGGCGAACCGCGCCCTGCCGCTGCTCGCCCCGATGTCCGAGGTCGCGGGCCGGCTGGCCCCGCAGGTCGGCGCCTACCACCTGATGCGCGCGGCCGGCGGCCGCGGCGTGCTGCCGGGCGGCGTCCCGGGCGTGACCCCGGCCAAGGCCGTCGTCATCGGCGGCGGCGTCTCCGGCTGGAACGC
This sequence comes from Streptomyces sp. NPDC104831, assembly GCF_055583025.1. Lineage (NCBI taxonomy): Bacteria > Bacillati > Actinomycetota > Actinomycetes > Kitasatosporales > Streptomycetaceae > Streptomyces > Streptomyces sp. NPDC104831. The sequence continues at coordinate 61,159 of NZ_JBVJOT010000049.1, read as the reverse complement.
CGCCCAGATCGCCATCGGCATGGGCTTCGACGTCACGCTGCTCGACCGCGACATCAACAAGCTGCGCGAGGCCGACAAGATCTTCGGCACGAAGGTCAAGGCCGTCATGTCCAACGCCTTCGAGCTGGAGAAGGCCGTCCTCGACGCCGACCTCGTCATCGGCGCGGTCCTCATCCCGGGCGCCAAGGCCCCGAAGCTGGTCACCAACGAGATGGTGTCCCGGATGAAGCCGGGAAGTGTCCTTGTCGACATCGCGATCGACCAGGGCGGCTGCTTCGAGGACTCCCGGCCCACCACGCACGCCGAGCCGACCTTCAAGGTGCACAACTCGGTCTTCTACTGCGTCGCCAACATGCCGGGCGGTGTGCCCAACACCTCCACCAACGCGCTCACCAACGCGACGCTGCCGTACATCGTCTCGCTCGCCAACAACGGCTGGGTGGAGGCGCTGCGCCGCGACGCCGCGCTCGCCAAGGGTCTCAACACCCATGACGGCAAGGTCGTTTACAAGGAGGTCGCGGAGGCCCACGGCCTGCCGCACGTCGAGCTGGACTCGCTGCTCGGCTGACCTGCCACGCGCAGGCGACGACCGGGTGGGCCGCCAAGTCGCCCCCCGCCAAAAGGCGATTCGTCAACACGGCTCGTCAATCACGCACACCCGGCCGGACCTTGCCCGACAAGGTCCGGCCGGATGTGTGTATGGTCACTTTGCGGCTCTCGGTCAACTCGCCTCGAACGTAACGCTTCGACCGATTCGCACACCCGGGAAACCTGCTGTGCGACGGCCGTACGCCCTTGACAGCGACATGTTTCATTGCCGACACATCCCGCCGGGTCCGGCGGATTGTGTTGCTGCGGACCGCCGACACGCCATAGAGTCGCCAACCGTCGGCATGGTGCCACGCTGACCTTGTCTAGAAGTTTCCTGGTCACCAAGGAGGTAAGACGACTTGTGAATGAGTCGACATTTTCTCCCGGGGGTGGTCAACCAGGAATGCCGGTCCGGGGCCAGGGCCCCGCGGGATTCGAGGCTGTCGGCTCCGTAGCTGTGCGCACCTTCGCAGCCCACCAGAGTTCCGGTCCTCGGACGGCCGGGACAGCACACCAGAGCATGGATGGCCATCACGTGAACGCCATGGCCGGCGACGGAAGTGGCGCGCCCCACAACCACTTCGCCGACTACGACGAACTGCCCGAGGGGCACTTCTACGACCCCGACGCCGAGTACGAGCCGGATCCGGAGTACGCGGCCACGCTCGCGCCCGACGCGGCCCGTCAGCGCCGTGAGCGCGTCGGCCCGACCGGACGCCCGCTGCCCTACTTCCCGATCCCGGGCCCGCTGACCGACCACGGCCCCGCGAAGATCATCGCGATGTGCAACCAGAAGGGCGGCGTCGGCAAGACGACGTCGACCATCAACCTGGGCGCCGCGCTCGCGGAGTACGGCCGGCGCGTGCTGCTCGTGGACTTCGACCCGCAGGGCGCGCTGTCGGTGGGCCTCGGGGTCAACCCCATGGAGCTGGACCTCACCGTCTACAACCTGCTCATGGAGCGGGGCATGTCCGCGGACGAGGTCCTGCTGAAGACGGCGGTCCCCAACATGGACCTGCTGCCCTCCAACATCGACCTGTCGGCCGCCGAGGTCCAGCTGGTCTCCGAGGTCGCGCGCGAGTCCACGCTCCAGCGGGCGCTGAAGCCGCTGCTGCCCGACTACGACTACATCGTCATCGACTGCCAGCCCTCGCTCGGCCTGCTCACCGTCAACGCCCTGACGGCCGCCCACAAGGTGATCGTGCCGCTGGAGTGCGAGTTCTTCGCGCTGCGCGGTGTGGCCCTGCTGACCGAGACCATCGAGAAGGTCCAGGAGCGGCTCAACCCCGACCTGGAGCTCGACGGCATCCTCGCCACGATGTACGACTCGCGCACCGTGCACAGCCGCGAGGTGCTCGCCCGGGTCGTCGAGGCGTTCGACGACCACGTCTACCACACGGTCATCGGGCGCACGGTCCGCTTCCCGGAGACCACGGTCGCCGGTGAGCCGATCACCACGTACGCCTCCAACTCCGTCGGTGCCGCCGCCTACCGCCAGCTCGCCAGGGAGGTGCTCGCCCGGTGTCACGCCGAGTGAGTCTGCCGGGGGCCGACGAACTCTTCCGCACGACAGGAGGGACGGCGCTCCAGCCGTCGACTCCCCGGCGCGCGTCGGGCGGTGAGGCCCGGGTGCCGGCTCCCGCCGGGGAGAGCGACGAGACGGCCGCCGCCGAGGACGTACCGCCGCCGGTGCCCGTCCGCGGCGGGGACGCGGAGGGCGCGGAGCACGTGGCGGCGGACGCCGAGCCGGCCGGGACCGGCGAGTCCCGCACCCGCCCGGTGCGCCGCCAGGCGGCGCAGGAGGGTGCCGCCGCACAGCCGCGCAAGCGCGGGCGGGCGGCGAGCCGGCGGCCCAGCGGGCGCGAACGGCACGACGAGAAGATCACCGTCTACGTCTCGGCCGAGGAACTGATGGACCTGGAGCACGCCCGCCTGGTGCTCCGCGGCGAGCACGGGCTCGCGGTGGACCGCGGGCGGATCGTCCGCGAGGCGGTGGCCGTGGTCCTGGCCGACCTGGAGTCCCGCGGGGACGCGAGCATCCTCGTGCGCCGGCTGCGCGGGCGGTAGCGATAGCCTGCGGGGGCCATGACCTCGAACGGAGCCCCTGCCCCCGGCGCACCGGCCGGCCGTCGGCGTGCGCTGGGGCGGGGACCGGACGCGGCGGAGGCCGGGCCGGGCACCCCGGGAACCGGTCCGCGGGCCGACGGGAGCGCCCCGCGGGCCGTGGCACCCCCGGAGCCCGGGAAAGCCCCTGAGAGGCCCGCAGAGCCCCGCCAGGGGCCCGGGAGCGCCCGAGGGCCCCGCGGCCAGGCCCCGGAGCCCCCGCCGGAGCCCAGGGGGCCCGAGGAGCCCCAAGGGGCCGCCGACGGTGTCTTCAAGGTCCGGCTGTCGAACTTCGAGGGTCCCTTCGACCTGCTGCTCCAGCTCATCTCCAAGCACAAGCTGGACGTCACCGAGGTCGCCCTGTCGAAGGTCACCGACGAGTTCATGGCGCACATCCGGGCCATGGGACCCGACTGGGACCTGGACCAGACCACCGAGTTCCTCGTCGTCGCGGCCACGCTGCTCGACCTCAAGGCCGCCCGGCTGCTGCCCGCGGCCGAGGTGGAGGACGAGGCCGACCTCGCCCTGCTGGAGGCCCGCGACCTGCTGTTCGCCCGGCTGCTCCAGTACCGCGCGTACAAGCGGATCGCCGACCTCTTCAACGAGCGGCTCGACGAGGAGGCGCGGCGCTACCCCCGTACCGTCGGCCTGGAACCGCACCACGCCGAGCTGCTGCCCGAGGTCGTCATCAGCATCGGCCCCGAGGGCTTCGCCGGGCTCGCGGTCAAGGCGATGCGGCCGAGGCCCACGCCGCAGGTGTACGTCGACCACATCCACGCCCCGCTGGTCAGCGTGCGGGAGCAGGCCAGGATCGTGGTGGCGCGGCTGCGGGAGCTGGGCGAGGCCGGCTTCCGGGAGCTGGTGGCCGACGCCGGGGACACGCTCACCGTCGTGGCCCGGTTCCTGGCGCTCCTGGAGCTGTACCGGGAGAAGGCCGTCGCGCTGGAGCAGGAGACCGCGCTCGGCGAGCTGAACGTGCGCTGGACCGGCGGGGAGACGGATCCGGCGCCGCTGGTCACCGACGAGTTCGACCGCCCGCCCGCGCCGGCCGAGGAGGAGAGGCAGCCTTGAACGAGCAGACCGCCGAGGCCACGGCCGGACCGCGGACGGTGGCCGGCCTCGCTCTGAAGCCCGCCCTGGAGGCCATGCTCATGGTCGTGGACGAGCCCGCGACCGAGGAGCACCTGGCGCGGCTCCTGGAGCGGCCCCGGCGGCAGGTCGCGGACGCCCTGCGGGAGCTGGCCGACGAGTACACCGCGCAGGGCCGCGGCTTCGAGCTGCGGTTCGTCGCGGGCGGCTGGCGCTTCTACACCCGCGCCGCCTACGCGCCCGCCGTCGAGCGGCTCGTCCTGGACGGCCAGACCGCCCGCCTCACGCAGGCGGCGCTGGAGACGCTGGCGGTCGTCGCCTACCGCCAGCCGGTCAGCCGCAGCAGGGTCTCCGCCGTGCGCGGAGTGAACTGCGACGGTGTCATGCGCACCCTGCTCCAGCGCGGTCTGGTCGAGGAGGCGGGCACGGAACCCGAAACAGGTGCGATCCTGTACAGGACGACGAACTACTTCCTGGAGCGGATGGGCCTGCGCGGCCTGGACGAGCTACCGGAGCTCGCGCCCTTCCTCCCCGAGGCGGAGGCGATCGAGGCCGAGACCCAGGAGGGGGTCCCGTCGTTCGACCCGGACGCGCCCGACGCGTCCGGCGGTCAGGACGCAGACGACTAAGACGGAAACCTTGATGCGAAGCAGCGGCAGCGGCAAGAGCGGCGGGCGCGGTAACTACCGCGGTGCCGGCAACGACAGGGACCAGAAGCAGGGGCAGGGCCGTCCCCGCAAGCCCCGCCCCGAGGAGCGCCGCTACGACGTGGGCCCCGGGGCCACCAAGGACGGCCCCAAGTCCGGGCGCGGCGGCTCCGCGCGCGGTGGTGCCAAGGGCGGCCCGAAGCGGCCCCAGCCGGGCGGCCGTACCGCCCCGGCACGCTCGCGCGAGTACGAGACGCGGGTCGAGGAGCGCAACCGGGAGCGGTACGCGGGCAAGAAGGACGTCAAGCTGCCCAAGACCTTCCCCGGCGCCGAGCAGGAGGGCGAGCGGCTGCAGAAGGTCCTCGCGCGCGCCGGCTACGGCTCCCGGCGGGCCTGCGAGGAGCTGATCGAGCAGGCCAGGGTCGAGGTGAACGGCGAGATCGTCACCGAGCAGGGCAAGCGGGTGGACCCGGAGAAGGACGAGGTCAAGGTCGACGGTCTGACCGTGGCGACCCAGTCCTACCAGTTCTTCTCGCTGAACAAGCCCGCCGGCGTGGTCTCCACCATGGAGGACCCGGAGGGCCGCCAGTGCCTCGGCGACTACGTCACCAACCGCGAGACCCGGCTCTTCCACGTCGGCCGGCTGGACACCGAGACCGAGGGTGTCATCCTGCTCACCAACCACGGCGAGCTGGCGCACCGCCTCACGCACCCGCGCTACGGCGTGAAGAAGACCTACCTCGCGGCCATCGTCGGCCCGATCCCGCGCGACCTGGGCAAGCGCCTGAAGGACGGCATCCAGCTGGAGGACGGCTACGCCCGCGCGGACCACTTCCGCGTGGTCGAGCAGACCGGCAAGAACTACCTGGTCGAGGTGACCCTGCACGAGGGCCGCAAGCACATCGTGCGCCGCATGCTGGCGGAGGCCGGCTTCCCGGTCGAGCGGCTGGTGCGCACCGCCTTCGGCCCGATCACCCTCGGCGACCAGAAGTCGGGCTGGCTGCGCCGGCTGTCGAACACCGAGGTCGGCATGCTGATGAAGGAAGTCGACCTGTAGAGCGGCCGGTCCCCGCAGCGCCTTGCGCCGATCACCGTCCCCCTTTATTGTCATGGTGACGATAAAGGGGGACGGCGCACATGCCGAAGCAGCCGGCGACCGGAGCACTTCTCGGACTCGCCCTCGGGGACGCCCTCGGCTTCCCGACCGAGTTCGACGACGTACCGTCGATCCTCGCCAAGCGCGGGCCCTGGCGGGAGATGGAGCTGCCGAAGCGGGCCTTCGTCTCCGACGACACGCAGATGACCCTCGCCGTCGGGCGCGCCCTGCGGACCGCCGTGGACCGCGGCGAGGTGACGCCCCGGGGACTGGAGGGGCCGCTGCGGGCGGAGTTCGTGGACTGGTACCGGTCGCCGGACAACAACCGCGCCCCCGGCGGCACCTGCCTGCGGGCCTGCGAGCTGCTCACCGACGAGCGCCGGGCCTGGCAGGACGCCAGTCAGCTCGGCTCCAAGGGCTGCGGCGCCAACATGCGGGTCGCCCCGATCGGCCTCGCCGGCGGCCTGAGCGACGAACAGCGCGCCGGCGCCGCCCAGTTGCAGGCCGCGCTCACCCACGGCCACCCCACCGCGCTGGCCGCCTCCGACCTCACCGCCCACGCCGTCCACCTGCTCGCCCGCGGCGCCGACCCGGCCGGGCTCGTCGGACGGCTGCGCTCCTACGCCCTGCGGCGCCGCACGCACTACGACCACGCCTGGCTCGGAGACCTGTGGACCCGCTCCCAGGACCCCGGCCCCGAGCACTTCATCGCCCGCGGCTGGGACGAGTGCCTGGAGATCCTCGACCGCCTCCGGGAAGCCGCGCGGACCGTCTCCCCGGAGACCGACCCGTGCCTGGCCACCGGCGAGGGCTGGATCGCCGAGGAGGCCCTGGCCACCGGGCTGCTGTGCTTCCTGCTCTTCCCCGACGAGCCCGTCACCGCGCTGCGCCGGGCCGCCTGCACCGCCGGCGACTCCGACTCCCTCGCCTGTCTCACCGGCGCCTTCGCGGGCGCCCGGCTGGGCGCGGACGCCTGGCCCGCCGACTGGGCGGAGCGGATCGAGTACCGAGGCGACCTGTTGGCCCTCGGCACGCTCTGGGACGCTTAGGCCCATGCTCGACGATCTCGACATAGACCTGGCTCCGGTGGCCGCGGAACAGCCCGACCCGCTGCTGTTCGCCACCGTCACCGGAGCCCATCTGTACGGCTTCCCCTCGCAGGACTCCGACGTGGACCTCAGGGGCGTCCACCTGCTGCCCGCCGCCGACCTCGTCGGCCTGCGCGAGCCGGAGGAGACCCGCTCGCGGACCTGGGTCCGCTACGGCGTCGAGCTGGACCTCGTCACCCACGACCTGCGCAAGTTCGTCCGGCTGATGCTGCGCCGCAACGGCTACGTGCTGGAGCAGCTGCTCTCCCCGCTGGTCGTGCAGACCTCCGAGGCCCACCGGGAGCTGACCGCGCTCGCCCCCGGCGTCCTCACCGGCCACCACGCCCACCACTACCGCGGGTTCGCCGCGACCCAGTGGCGGCTGTTCGAGAAGACCGGCGAACTCAAGCCGCTGCTCTACACCTTCCGGGTGCTGCTCACCGGCATCCACCTCATGCGCAGCGGCGAGGTCCAGGCGCATCTGCCCACGCTCCTGGAGCAGGTGGGCGGGCCCGGCTACCTGCCCGAGCTGATCGCCGCCAAGCGGGAGCGGGAGAACGCCCTCGCCGACGTCGACCGCGACCTGGTCGCGGCCGACGTGGAGCGCTTGCACACCGCGCTCGACGAGGCACAGGCCGGCTCGGCCCTGCCCGACACGGCCGGTGCCCACGACGCCCTGCACGACCTGGTGGTCCGCCTCCGCCTGACGGGCTGAGACACGGCGCGCCCGGTGCGGGGAACGCTGCGATGCCGGCCGTGGTCCCGCCGCGGCCCGCGGGCCCGGTTCAGTCCCGCCCGAGGAGGTCGCCGCCCACGGCGCCGCGCACGTCCCGGTGGTCCGCCTCCGCCCGGAGCGCCGAGGCCCGGCGCACCCGGTGCAGGAAGTCCGCCACGCGCGCGTGGTCCGGCCCGGCCGGCAGGGGACTGCCCCGCAGGGCCTGTTCCGCCTCGTCCGCCAGCCGGGCCATCCACGCCTCCACCCGCGCCCACGGCACCTCGCCGCGCCTGACCGCCAGCAGGGGCTCGCGCGCCGCGCCGACGTCGATCCGCAGCTCGCCGGTGCGCAGCAGGTCCCGGGCGGCGGTCAGCAGGCGCAGCAGGTGCATCGCGTGCTTCCAGCGCGGGGCGCCCGTGGCGCGCACGTCGGCGTCGATCCTCCTGCGCCGGCCGAGGGCGTACCGGGTGAAGGTGTCGTGGGCGCGGCGGGACAGGAAGGCGCCGCGCAGGGACAGCAGCTCGCGGCCGGTGTCGTCCACGTGCTCCACGAGCGGGGAGTGCAGGCACTCCAGGATGTTCGGATTGCCGCGCAGCGCCAGCTCGCAGAAGCGCTCCAGTTCCCAGGAGAAGCGCTCCTCGCCCGGCCCCTCCACGTGCGCCGGCGGCTTCTCGAACCGCCAGAACAGCGGGGTCGGGGCGAGGAACACCCCGCGCCGGTCGGTGTCGCTGGCGTCCGTCGCCAGCCCGAAGGCGCGGGAGCCCATGACGCAGGCGTAGACGGTGTGGTCGCGTACGAGGTCCTGCGGCTGCATCCCCGGAGCGTACGCGGGCGGCTCAGGTCAGGTAGACGGAATTCCCCCGCACCGTGACCGGCTCCTCGGCCAGCGGCCGGGTCGCCGGGCCCACGGCCACCGAACCGTCGGAGACGCGGAACCTGCTGCCGTGGCAGGGGCACAGGATGGTGCCGTCCGTCACCTGGCTCACCGTGCAGCCCTGGTGGGTGCAGACCGCCGAGAACGCCTTGAAGCGGCCCTTCTCCGGCTGGGTGACCACGATCTTGCGGTCCTCGAAGATCTTGCCGCCGCCCTCCGGGATGTCCCCGGTCGAGGCCACCGGTTTCCCGGCGGGGGCCGCCTCCCGCGCGGCCGGGGACGTCTCCCCGGCAGAACCCTCGGTGGCGGGCGCCGGTGACGACGCCGGTGCCGTGGGCGGTTGCGGCGCGGTGGAGCCGCCGCTTTCGCCGCCGCACCCCACGCAGCCCAGGGCGAGCGCCCCGGCGCCCGTGGTGAGAACCGTGCGCCGTGTCGCTGGCTGGGTCATGTCGGACCTCCGTACGGACGTGCAAACCAATGGATAACGGACGTTCCGCATCGTCTCAGCGCACGGGCGGCGCACGCCCGTACCGCGCGGGCTGACTACGCTGGACGGACCAAGAACGAAACACGCACGTCAGCGAGGAGCAGCGCCGTGGCGGTACGAGCGGTCCGGGGAGCCGTCCAACTGGAACGGGACGACGCCGGTCACATGGCGGAGCAGGTCGGCGCGCTGCTCACCGCCGTCCTCGAACGGAACGGGCTGACCGCCGACGACCTGATCAGCATCTGGTTCACGGCCACCCCCGACCTGCACAGCGACTTCCCGGCCGTCGCCGCCCGCAGGCTCGGCATCACCGACGTGCCCCTCATCTGCGCCCAGGAACTCGACATCGCGGGCGCCCTGCCCCGGGTCGTACGGATCCTCGCCCACATCGAGTCGGACAAGCCCCGCGCCGACATCGCCCACGTCTACCTCGGCGCCGCCGCGGCCCTGCGCAAGGACATCGCCCAGTGAGAACCGCACTCGTCATCGGAACCGGACTGATCGGCACCTCCGCCGCCCTGGCCCTGGCCCGGCGCGGCGTCGTCGTCCACCTCGCCGACCACGACCCCGGGCAGGCCCGCACGGCCGCCGCGCTGGGCGCCGGCACCGACGAGGCGCCCGACGGCCCGGTCGACCTGGCGATCGTCGCCGCCCCGCCCGCCCTCGTGGCCAAGGTGCTCGCCGACGCCATGCGCCGCGGCCTGGCCCGCGGCTATCTGGACGTCGCCAGCGTCAAGGGCGGCCCGCGCCGCGAGCTGGAGGAACTCGGCCTGGACCTCACCTCCTACATCGGCACCCACCCGATGTCCGGCCGGGAGAAGTCCGGCCCGCTGGCCGCCACCGCCGACCTCTTCGAGGGCCGCCCCTGGGTGCTCACCCCCACCCGGGACACCGACACCGAGGTGCTGAACCTCGCCCTGGAGCTGGTCTCGCACTGCCGGGCCGTGCCGGTCGTCATGGACGCCGACGCCCACGACCGCGCCGTGGCCCTCGTCTCCCACATGCCCCACCTCGTGTCCAGCATGGTCGCCGCGCGCCTGGAGCACGCCGAGGAGTCCGCCGTACGGCTGTGCGGGCAGGGCATCCGGGACGTGACCCGGATCGCCGCCTCCGACCCGCGCATGTGGATCGACATCCTGTCCGCCAACCCGGGCCCGGTCGCCGACCTGCTCTCCGACGTCGCCGCCGACCTGGCGGAGACGGTCCGGGCCCTGCGCGACCTCGAGTCCGCCGACGAGGCGAGGCGCGGCGAGGGCGGCGCGGGCATCGAGAACCTGCTGCGCCGGGGGAACGCCGGCCAGGTGCGGGTACCCGGCAAGCACGGGTCCGCGCCGCGGACCTACGAGACCGTGGTCGTGCTCATCGACGACCAGCCCGGCCAGCTCGCCCGGATCTTCGCGGACGCCGGCCGCGCCGGGGTCAACATCGAGGACGTCCGCATCGAGCACGCCACCGGGCAGCAGGCCGGTCTGGTGCAGCTCATGGTCGAGCCGAAGGCGACGACGGCGCTGAAGGAGGCACTGCGGGAGCGGGGCTGGGCGCTGCGCCAGTAGCGCCCGCGGGGTGTGGCTCGCCCGCCCCGGGGCCCCGCGGCCCGCGTACGTCCGGACGAGTGACCCGCACCCAGTAACCTTGTGCGGGGCGCTCTCGCTCCCCGCACCCCGCCCGCACCGCACCAGGAAGGTGTCCCCCCGTGGAAAACGGCGCCGCCCCGACCGCCAGGCCCGTGATCGTCGCGATCGACGGTCCCTCCGGCACCGGCAAGTCGAGCACGTCGAAGGCCGTCGCCGCCCAGCTCGGCCTCAGCTACCTGGACACCGGCGCCCAGTACCGGGCGATCACCTGGTGGATGGTGACCAACGGCATCGACCTGGAGGACCCGACCGCCATCGCCGCCGTCGCCGGCAAGCCGGAGATCGTCTCCGGGACCGACCCGGCCGCCCCGGCCATCACGGTCGACGGCGTGGACGTGTCCGGCCCGATCCGCACCCAGGAGGTCACCTCCAAGGTCAGCGCGGTCAGCGCGGTGCCCGAGGTGCGCACCCGGATCACCGAGCTCCAGCGCTCGCTGGCCGCCGCCGCGGAGCAGGGCATCGTCGTCGAGGGCCGGGACATCGGCACGACCGTCCTCCCGGACGCCGACCTGAAGATCTTCCTCACCGCCTCCCCGGAGGCCCGCGCGGCCCGCCGCAGCGGCGAGCTGAAGGGCGCCGACGTCCACGCCACCCGCGAGGCCCTGATCAAGCGGGACGCGGCCGACTCCAGCCGCAAGACCTCGCCGCTCGCCAAGGCCGACGACGCCGTCGAGGTGGACACCACCGAGCTGTCCCTCGACCAGGTCATCGAGTGCGTCGTCACCCTGGTCGAGGAGAAGCGGGCCGGGAAGTGACGCTCGCGCCGGTGCCCTCGGAGCGGGGCGCGGAGATCGGCCGGCGCATCGGCGTCGGGCTGATGTACGGCCTGTGGCGGCCGCGGGTGCTCGGCGCCTGGAAGGTGCCGGCCACCGGCCCGGTGATCCTCGCCGTGAACCACTCCCACAACGTCGACGGGCCGATGGTGATGGGCGTGGCGCCCCGGCCCACGCACTTCCTGATCAAGAGGGAGGCCTTCGTCGGCCCGCTGGGCCCCTTCCTGACCGGCATCGGCCAGCTGAAGGTGGACCGCACCACGGCCGACCGCGGCGCGATCACCCAGGCCCTCGGCGTGCTGGCGGCCGGGGGAGTGCTGGGCATCTTCCCGGAGGGCACCCGGGGCGAGGGCGACTTCGCCTCGCTGCGCGCCGGGCTCGCCTACTTCGCGGTCCGCAGCGGGGCGCCGATCGTCCCCGTGGCCGTCCTGGGAAGCTCCGGGCGGCCCGGCCGGCTGGTCAAGGCGCTGCCCCCGCTGCGCTCCCGCGTCGACGTCGTCTTCGGCGACCCCTTCGAGGCGGGTGACGGCAGCGGACGGCGGACGCGGGCGGCACTGGACGCGGCGACCGAGCGGATCAGGAAACAGCTCACCAGCCACCTGGAAAACGCCAGGCGCCTGACCGGGCGCTAGGCGACACTTGAGTAGTGGATCAGCCCCACGGGGCCGTTCCACCGATCACCACCAATGAACGACGAGGTACGGACTTCATGAACGACGACATCCAGCCCGACGGCTCGGCCGAGCACGAGTACGAGCACGGGGCTCTCGGCGACGCCGAGTACGCGCAGTTCATGGAGCTCGCCGCGGAAGAGGGCTTCGACATCGAGGACGTCGAGGGCGCCATCGAGGCGGCGGGCCACGGTCCGCTGCCCGTGCTGGCCGTCGTCGGCCGCCCCAATGTCGGCAAGTCGACCCTGGTCAACCGGATGATCGGCCGCCGTGAGGCGGTCGTGGAGGACCGGCCGGGCGTCACCCGCGACCGTGTCACCTACGAGGCCGAGTGGGCCGGCCGCCGCTTCAAGGTCGTCGACACCGGCGGCTGGGAGCAGGACGTCCTCGGCATCGACGCCTCCGTGGCGGCCCAGGCCGAGTACGCCATCGAGGCGGCCGACGCGGTCGTGTTCGTCGTGGACGCCAAGGTCGGCGCGACCGACACCGACGAGGCGGTCGTCCGGCTGCTGCGCAAGGCCGGCAAGCCGGTCGTGCTGTGCGCCAACAAGGTCGACGGCCCGAGCGGCGAGGCCGACGCGGCCTATCTGTGGAACCTCGGCCTCGGCGAGCCGCACCCGGTCTCGGCGCTGCACGGCCGCGGCACCGGCGACATGCTCGACGCCGTCCTGGAGGTGCTGCCCGACGCGCCCGAGCAGTCCTTCGGCACCGCGGTCGGCGGCCCCCGCCGGATCGCCCTGATCGGCCGCCCGAACGTCGGCAAGTCCTCGCTGCTGAACAAGGTCGCCGGCGAGGAGCGCGTCGTCGTCAACGAGCTGGCGGGCACCACCCGCGACCCGGTGGACGAGATCATCGAACTCGGCGGCACGACCTGGAAGTTCGTGGACACCGCCGGCATCCGCAAGCGGGTCCACCTCCAGCAGGGCGCCGACTACTACGCCTCCCTGCGCACGGCGGCGGCCGTGGAGAAGGCCGAGGTGGCGGTCATCCTGATCGACGCCTCCGAGAACATCTCCGTGCAGGACCAGCGGATCGTCACCATGGCGGTCGAGGCGGGCCGCGCGATCGTCGTCGCCTTCAACAAGTGGGACACCCTCGACGAGGAGCGCCGCTACTACCTGGAGCGGGAGATCGAGACCGAGCTGGGCCAGGTCGCCTGGGCGCCCCGGGTGAACGTCTCGGCGCGCACCGGACGCCACATGGAGAAGCTGGTCCCGGCGATCGAGACCGCCCTCGCCGGCTGGGAGACCCGGGTCCCCACCGGCCGCCTGAACGCCTTCCTCGGCGAGCTGGTCTCGGCCCACCCGCACCCGATCCGGGGCGGCAAGCAGCCGCGCATCCTCTTCGGCACCCAGGCCGGCACCAAGCCGCCGCGGTTCGTGCTCTTCGCCTCCGGCTTCATCGAGGCGGGCTACCGGCGCTTCATCGAGCGCCGGCTGCGCGAGGAGTTCGGCTTCGAGGGCACCCCGATCCACATCTCGGTGCGGGTGCGCGAGAAGCGCGGCGCGAAGAAGAAGTAGGGCGGCACGACAGGACGGGCGGTCCCCGGCATTCCGGGGACCGCCCGTTTCGTGTGCGTGCCGTCACGCGCCGCGGCGCGGTCCCGGGGGCAGGGCGGCGGCCGGGACGTACGGCGCCCGGGCGGACTCCTGCGGCCGGCCGAGCGTGCCGACCCGCTGCCACTGCGACTGCTGCCGGGCGCTGTAGGCCCCCGCGCTGTAGGCGCTGTAGGAGCTGCTGAACGTCCCCGCCCGGTGGCCGCCGTAGCCGCTGGTGCCGTCCGGGAAGTCCCCGAAGGCGCTGAACCCCAGCTCCTCCTCACCGCTGCGGTCGCCCGGCAGCGTGCGGAAGGTCTTGACCCACTCCGCGTAGAGCGTGTCGTAGATCGGCGTGGCCGACGGTCCACCGGAGGGTTCCTGTGCCGCCCGGGCGGACGGCACGGAGGAGAAGGACCGACGGGGCGGTGTGTCGTATGCGTGCACGTATGTCCAAACGACCGGGGCCCCGAAGGGATGCGGTCGTACGGGTTCCGCGGGGGCGCGGGGCCGTGCCGCGCCCCTCACGTACCGGCGAGCGGGAGCGCCGCGGCGACCAGCCGCCCCTGCGCGGCGGCCCGGTCCAGCGCCTCCCGCAGCAGGTCCTCCCGGGGCTGCCGCCCGATGGAGCCGACCGGCGCCGCGAACATCAGCACCTGCTGGTGCTTGTTGGCGGCGGCCCGCCAGCCGTCGGTCACCTGGAGCGGCTGGTGCGCCTGCCACCAGGCCACCGGCTGCCCGCCGCCGGGACCCGGCTGGAGCACCGCGTGCAGCCGGCCCACGGCCAGCAGGACGGACCAGCCGTGCAGCACCGCCGGCACGGAGGCCAGCTCGGTCACCGGCGTGAAGCCCTGCTCGACGAGCAGCGGGAGGAAGTCGTCGCCGGTCCCGTCCGTGCCCGGCCGGACGATCGCCGAGGTGGGCTCGACGACGAGCGCGGGGTGCAACTCGCCGTCGACCAGGACCAGTCCGCTGGTCACGCCGAGCACCGCCTGCTCGGGCACGGCCTTCGGGGGCGCGTCGCCGGCCGGGTCGCCGTCGACGGCCCCGATGGACCGGACGGCGCCCCGCAACTGCTCCTCCGTCACCTGGACGACCTGCGAGGGCAGGCAGCCGGCGTGGGCGAAGGCGAGGACGGCGGTCTCGTCGCCGACGAACAGAACGGTGCTGGTGCGCTCCTGCTCGGAGTCGCCCGGGGTGCGACAGGACGTGCAGTCGTAACTGCCCGGGGCGTTCTCTCCGGCGAGCAGCCGTTCGGCTTCTTCGTCGCCGATCTCGGCGCGTACGGCGTCACTGACGTCGAGCATGCGCGGCACGGGTGGCTCCCTCGGGATGCGGTGCTGGCGTCGGCCGGGTGGCTCCCGGCCGATGAGCCCCGGGGTTGCGGGCTCATGAAGAAGACAACGGGCACGCTGTGGTGGGAGTCACGCCTTAGAACGGACCGGTTCGCACCGCGCTCCGCACGCGGTCACCTTGGGTGGGGATCGGGCCACACACCGTCAACTCCGTGCCGTATGCAGGAATTTGAAGGGGTGAGGTGGATCACAGATCGCCGCGACCCCCGGTGGGAAAATCCGGAAATCGACGCATGTAGTGGGTGGCCGGAAATCGCCGCTACCATCGGTAACGGGTAACTGGCCTGGCACGACGGCGAGTTGGTTGATTCCCGCCGCCCGACCTCCCTAGATTCCTCGGCCGTGTGCAACGAGCACCGCTCGGGTACGTCCGCCGGCCGGAGTCAGGCAGAGCACGATCGCCGGCACCGGTCGTGGCGGACGGGGCGGGCGCGAGGGATCCCGGTCGTGCGGGGTCCGGCGCGTTCCGCCCGGGGGAGCCCGGGTCCGTGGAGAGGGAACCATATGTCCGAGTGTGCCGATACCAACCGCAACCCCGCCCGCCCCGAGGGCACCCGCAGAGGCCGCACCACGGCCACCCTCGCGGGAGCCGCCCTGCTGGCCCCCCTGGGCCTGCTGGCCGCGACCGGCAACGCAGCCGCGGCGGACAACGGGGTGTGGGACCGCATCGCACAGTGCGAGAGCGGCGGCAACTGGCACATCAACACCGGCAACGGCTACTACGGCGGGCTCCAGTTCTCCGCCGGCACCTGGCGCGCGTACGGCGGCACCGCCTACGCCCCGACGGCCGACCAGGCCTCCAGGAGCGCGCAGATCGCCGTCGCCACCCGGGTCCAGCAGGCCCAGGGCTGGGGAGCCTGGCCGGTCTGCTCCGCCCGGGCCGGAGCGTCCGGCGCGGCCCCGACGGCCGCCCGCACCGGCTCCTCCGCTACGACGCCTCACAAGAGCGGCGCGACGACGAAGTCCGCCCCCGCACGGTCCGCCCCCGTGAACTCCGCCCCGGCCGAGGAGCCCCGGCGCCCGGCGGCCGGCACCGGCCGCGGCGCCTCCCGCGGCGACTACACGGTCCGCGAGGGCGACACCCTCAGCACCATCGCCGCCCGGCACGACACCGCCTGGCAGCGCGTCTACGCCGCGAACCGGGCCGTCATCGGCGACGACCCCGATGTGATCGTGCCCGGCCAGCGCCTCGCGCTCTGAGCGCCCGACACGGTGTGACGGACGGCCGCCGGTCCCGCCGGGGACGGCGGCCGCCCGCGTCCCGCGCCCGGCGTCACGGCGTTCCCGCCTGATGTCCCTTCGGCTCGGGCTGCGGGGCCTGGCCCGCGTACTCCGGGTGGTGCAGGTCGAAGGCCGGGGACTCGCTGCGGATCCGGGGCAGGGTGACGAAGTTGTGCCGGGGCGGCGGGCAGGAGGTCGCCCACTCCAGCGAACGGCCGTAGCCCCACGGGTCGTCGGCCTCGACCTTCTCGCCGTACACGGCGGTCCGCCAGACGTTGTAGAGGAACGGCAGCGTGGACAGGCCGAGCAGGAAGGAACCGATCGAGGAGACGGTGTTCAGCGCGGTGAAGCCGTCGGACGCCAGGTAGTCGGCGTAGCGGCGGGGCATGCCCTCGGCGCCCAGCCAGTGCTGCACCAGGAAGGTGGTGTGGAAGCCGGCGAAGAGCGTCCAGAACTGGATCTTCCCCAGCCGCTCGTCCAGCATCCTGCCGGTGAACTTCGGCCACCAGAAGAAGAAGCCGCCGAACACCGCGAAGACGACCGTGCCGAAGACCACGTAGTGGAAGTGGGCGACGACGAAGTACGAGTCCGTGACGTGGAAGTCCAGCGGCGGCGAGGCCAGGATCACCCCCGTCAGACCGCCGAACAGGAACGTCACCAGGAAGCCCATCGCCCACAGCATCGGCGTCTCGAAGGACAGCGAGCCCTTGATCATCGTGCCGGTCCAGTTGAAGAACTTCACCCCCGTCGGCACCGCGATCAGGAACGACATCAGCGAGAAGAACGGCAGCATCACCGCACCGGTGGCGAACATGTGGTGCGCCCACACCACCATCGACAGCCCGGTGATCGCCATCGTGGCGCCGACCAGCGTGAGATAACCGAAGACCGGCTTGCGGCTGAACACCGGGATGATCTCGGTGATGATCCCGAAGAACGGCAGCGCGATGATGTACACCTCGGGATGCCCGAAGAACCAGAACAGGTGCTGCCACAGCAGCGCCCCGCCGTTCGCCGCCTGGAAGACCTGCGAGCCGAACCGCCGGTCCGACTCCAGCACCAGCAGCGCCGCCGCGAGCACCGGGAACGCCATCAGGATCAGGATCGACGTGAACAGCGTGTTCCAGGTGAAGATCGGCATCCGGAACATCGTCATGCCCGGCGCGCGCATCCCGATGATCGTGGCGAGGAAGTTCACCGCGCCCAGGATGGTCCCGAACCCGGACAGCGCCAGGCCCATGATCCACAGGTCCGGGCCGAGGCCGGGGGAGTGCCGGGTGTCGTTGAGCGGCGCGTAGGCGAACCAGCCGAAGGCGGCCGGCCCGTCCGGCACCAGCAGCGAGCCCAGCACGATCAGGCCACCGAAGGCGAACAGCCAGTACGACAGCATGTTCAGCCGGGGGAAGGCCACGTCCGGGGCTCCGATCTGCAACGGCATCAGCTCGTTGGCGAAGCCCGCGAAGCTCGGGGTCGCGAACAGCAGCAGCATGATCGTGCCGTGCAGCGTGAACAGCTGGTTGAACTGGTTGTTGTCCATCAGCTGGAGTCCCGGCCGGGCCAGCTCCGTGCGCATCAGCAGCGCCATGATCCCGCCGGCCAGGAAGAACCCGAACGCCGTGATCAGATACAGATGACCGATCTTCTTGTGGTCGGTGGTGGAGAGCCAGTCCACCGCCACCCGGCCGGCCCGGTGCCGTTCCGCCGGACGTGCCGTCACCGCCGCGGTCTCGGTCCCCATCGCTCGCTCGCCCTTCGCATCGTCGCGCCCGGGACCGCCCGCCGGCCCGCCCCGGCCCGCCCCGGCGCGCACCCGCGGGCGGCCGTCCGGAAGCCCGCCGGGCCGTGCGCCGCGACGGGGCGCGTCCGGCGGTTCTGTGCTGGATCCGTGAATTTCCTATGCGGCGTCAGCCGCCGTGGCACCGCACCGGATTGCGCGGGGAATCGCGCCCCGGGTCCGCCCCGATCCCCACGGCGGCACTTTCCGCCGGGGAATTCGAAGGCGCCGTCCGACACGCGTGAATTCTGCTCGGTTACCCCGAAAAGCCGAACAGAAACCCCCTTACGTGTGACGGACTTCGGACAAAACGCGAGTCCGGAAACCGTGACACAGGTGTGACCGGACGGGCCGCTTCTCCTGCCCGGCGGGGTCCGACTAGCGTGGCCGTATGGCACCGATTCCCACTCCGCCGGCGGAGCCCCAGGACAGTCCGGACGCCTACGTCGGCCTGGAGGCCGACGACGCCGAGCGGCTCGCCCGGCAGCGCGGCTGGCCGACGGTGCGGTCGCTGCCGCCGGGCGCGATCATCACCATGGAGTACCGCTCCGGCCGGCTGAACTTCGAGGTACGGGACGGCCGGGTGAGCCGGGCCTGGAAGGGGTGAGCCGACACCGGCACGGCGAAGGCCCCGCTCCCGGATCGGGAGCGGGGCCTTCGCCGACGGCGCGGGGAGGTCGTGCGTACCGGACCCCGGCGCCCGGGTCCGCCGTCAGCCGCCCGTCAGGGGGCGGGCCGGCTGGGTCGTGCCGCGGGGGAGACGGTCGGCGTGCGGCGGGCGGCGGCTGCCCGCCGGGGTGACCGGGGTGCGTTCCGAACGGGCCGTGTGCGGCCCGGGCGCCAGGTGCGCGACGCCCCGGGAGGCACGGGTGGGGGAGACCGGCTCGCGGGCCGGAGCCGGCTGCTCCGCCGGGGCGCCGAGCGGCCTGAGCACGACGGGCGTGACCGGGGCGGCCGGCTCGGACGCGGGCCGGCCGCGGCGGTCGCGCCAGCGGTCGCGCAGGTCGAACAGCGTCAGTTCGGCCTTGGCGATCAGCGGCTCGAACCAGGGCAGGGCGAGCAGGATCAGCAGGCCGGCGGCCCAGCCCAGCAGCACGTCGCTCAGCCAGTGCGTACCGAGGTAGACGGTGGTGAGGCCGACGCCGAGGGAGGTGACCGCGGAGAGGGCCGACAGCCAGCGGCGCGCTCTCGGGGTGGAGGCCAGATAGGCGAGGATGCCCCAGGTCACGACCGCGTTGGCGGTGTGGCCGCTGGGAAATATATCGCCGCCCAGGCCCATCTCGTTCGAGCCGATCACGGTGGCGTAGTGCGGGCCGAGCCGTCCCATGCCGATCTTCGCGGCGCCGACGGTGGCGTTCAGCAGCAGCAGGGTGGTGGCGAGGGTGAGCAGCGGGCGCAGGGTGTGCTGCCGCCACGAGCGCCAGCCGAGCCAGGCCGCGACCATCACGGCGGTGGGGCCGCGCTGGCCCAGCACCACGTAGTAGTCGAGGAACGCGTGGATCTGCGGCCACTGCTGGTACGGCCGGAAGAACATGACCTGCCAGTCCAGCCGGACGAGCCAGGAGGTGGTCACGACGGCCCACACGATCGCCAGGTAGAAGGCCAGAGTCGCGGAGAACAGCACGACCCGGTGCCGGCTCATCCGCGGCATATCGATGTGGGCCGGGCGTTCCGGCTCCCGGTCCAGTCTGGCGAACACCCGGTCCAGACGCCGGGTGAGGTTTCGTTCGGTACGCACCCAATCGACGTTACAGCGAGTGAGCGGTGTTCCCGGACGAAACAGCGGCTTTGTGATGACGATGTGATGTGGCAAACCTCTCAAGGGCGCCCAGAATTCCCGGGATTCCGCAATCCGGAGAGAGCGATCGGGTCAATTCCTTTGATCATGACGGGTGTTGTTTATATGGCGCTTATGAATGCGTTAACCCGAACCTGGCGTGGAATTCTCCCGGACGTCATCGGCCCGCCGCTGTCGATCATGGTGCGCCGGGACCGCCCGGCCGGGACCCGCCCCTGACCAGGGGCGCGTACCTCGGGGCGCGCGCCCGGCGCGTGCCCCGCGCCCCGCTCTCGCCCGAACGGGACCGCGGCCGAAGGCGCGCGGGCGCCGGGACCCCGGCCACGGGAAAGGAAGGGCCGTGCCGTACGCCACACGGGTCGCCTCGCGCGGGTGAGAGCTGCGCCACGTGACCCCGCGGCCGACTCGCGTACGCTGACGAGTCACTCGCGTGGCTCCGCGCGGGCCGGGGACACCGCTCGTCCCGGCCGTCCGACAGGGAGTCCCCACCCCGTCTCCGCCCCACGCGAGGGATCATCTGGGAGGTACGTACATGTCCGGGACGACCACGGCTGCCGTGCCGCAGCGGCGTCGGGCGGCCGGGGCCGGTGCCGACCGGTGGGTCGTCCTCGTCGTCCTGTGCGCCAGCCTGCTGCTCGTCGCGCTCGACGCCACCGTGCTGCACGTGGCGGTGCCCGCCGTCACCGAGGACCTCCGGCCCGGCGCCGTGGAACTGCTGTGGATCGTCGACGTCTATCCGCTGGTCTGCGCCTCGCTGCTCATCCTCTTCGGCACCCTGGGCGACCGGGTCGGCCGCAGACGGGTGCTGCTGCTCGGCTACGGCCTCTTCGGCGTCGCCTCCGCCGTGGCCGCGTTCGCCTGGAGCGCGCCGATGCTGATCCTCGCCCGCGCGCTGCTCGGCGTCGGCGGCGCGATGATCATGCCGGCCACGCTGTCGATCCTCCGCCAGGTCTTCCCCGACCGGCGCGAGCGCGCCCTCGCCATCGGCGTCTGGAGCGCGGTGGCGGCGGTCGGCGCGGCGGTCGGGCCGCTGCTCGGCGGATTCCTGCTGGAGCACTTCTGGTGGGGCTCGGTCTTCCTGGTCAACATCCCGCTGATGCTGATCAGCCTTCCGGTGGGCCGGATGCTGCTGCCGGAGTCCCGGGGCACGGCCGACGGACCCTGGGACGTGACCGGTGCGCTGCTCGCGGCGGGCGGGCTCTTCGGCGCCGTCCTCGGGGTGAAGCGGCTCGGCGGGGGCGAGGCGCCGGCGAGTCCGGCCACCCTGCTGCCCCTGCTGGCCGGCGCGGCCCTCCTCCTCCTCTTCGTACGGCGCCAGCGGCGGCAGCCGCATCCGCTGGTGGAGCTGCGGATGTTCGCCCGGCCCGCGTTCGGCACCTCGGTGGGCTGCATCGTCCTGGCCATGCTCGCGCTGGTCGGCCTGGAGCTGGTCGCCGCCCAGTACCTGCAACTGGTGCTCGGCCTGTCCCCGCTGCGGACCGGCCTGCGGCTGCTGCCGCTGACCGTCGCGGCCATGGCGGCGGGCCTGGCCGGCGCGCGGGTGCTGCGCCGCTTCGGGCCGCGGCGGATGGTGTGCGCCGGGTTCTGCCTGACGGCCGCCGCGGTGCTGACCCTGACCGCGATGGGCGGCACCGACGACCCGCCGCTGCTGCTGGCCGGGTTCGTGCTGCTGGGCTTCGGCCTGGAGACCACCCTCTTCGGCGCGTACGAGTCGATGCTGAGCGAGGCCCCGGCCGGCCGGGCGGGCGGCGCGGCGGCGATCGGCGAGACGGCGTACCAGCTCGGCGCGGGCATCGGCATCGCGCTGCTGGGCACCGTGATGAACGCGGCCTACGCCCCGGGGCTGCGCGCGGTACCGGGCGTGCCGCGGGGGGCCTCGGACGCGGCGGGCCATTCCCTCGGCGAGGCCTACGAGGTGGCCGGCCGGCTCGGCGGGACCGCCGGGGCCGCCCTGCGCCGGGCGGCGCGTGACTCCTTCGTGCACGGACTGCACGTGACGCTGCTGGTGAGCGCGGGCCTGCTGCTGCTGGGCGCGCTGCTGGCGCTGCGGCTGCCGCGGGCCGTGCAGTGCGGTGGGGAACCGGCCGACGGCGAGGTGGGCCTGCCGGCACCCCGGGAGGCCGAGCCGGCCCCCGGCAAGCCACGGGTCACCGCCTGACCCGGCCCCGACCGACCCGCACCGGCCCGGCTCCGGACGCGAGGGCCGGTGCCGGTCCGGGTGGGGCGGGGCCCGTACCGGTCCGGTCGCGGACGGGCGGGGCGCCCGTGCCGGTCCGCTCCGGACGCGCGGGTCCCGTGCCGGCCTGGCCGGGCGGGTCCCCGTACCAGCCTGGCCCCGGACGTGTGACCCGGCACCGGCCCGGCCTTGGACGGGGCCCTCGCAGCGGCCCGGCCCCGGACTCGTGAGCCCGCCCGGCACGCGCGGGGTGCCCGTGCCGTTCCCGTCGTCGACGGGTGCGAGGCGCGTGCCGGTCCGGTCTGGACGTGCGGGCATCCGCGTCGTAACGTCGGCCGGAGAAGCCGTAACTAGCGCTGCTAGTTTTGTCGCGTTCCGTCCCGGAGGATGTCCCATGTCCGCGTCCGCGAAGCTGCCCCCGTTCGATGCCGCCGACCCGCTCGGCATCGACGATCTGCTGGAACCGGAGGACCTGGCGATCCGGGACACGGTCCGCGGCTGGGCGGCCGACCGCGTCCTGCCGTACGTCGCCGACTGGTACGAGAAGGGCGAGCTGCCCGGCATCCGGGACCTCGCCCGCGAACTCGGCTCCCTCGGCGCGCTCGGCATGTCGCTCACCGGATACGGCTGCGCGGGCGCGAGCGCCGTGCAGTACGGCCTGGCCTGCCTGGAGCTGGAGGCGGCCGACTCGGGCATCCGGTCGCTGGTCTCCGTGCAGGGCTCCCTCGCGATGTACGCCATCCACCGGTTCGGCAGCGAGGAGCAGAAGCGGCAGTGGCTGCCGCGCATGGCGGCCGGCGAGGTGATCGGCTGCTTCGGGCTGACCGAGCCCGACCACGGCTCCGATCCCGCCTCGATGCGCACCCACGCCAAGCGCGACGGCGACGACTGGGTCCTCAGCGGACGCAAGATGTGGATCACCAACGGCTCGGTCGCCGGGGTGGCCGTGGTCTGGGCGCAGACCGAGGAGGGCATCCGCGGCTTCGTCGTGCCCACCGACAGCCCCGGCTTCTCGGCGCCGGAGATCAAGCACAAGTGGTCCCTGCGCGCCTCGGTCACCAGCGAACTGGTCCTGGACGACGTACGGCTGCCCGGCACCGCCGTACTGCCTGAGGTCACCGGGCTGCGCGGACCGCTCGGCTGCCTCTCGCACGCCCGCTACGGCATCGTCTGGGGCGCGATGGGCGCCGCGCGCAGCAGCTTCGAGGCGGCCCTGGACTACGCGCGGACGCGGGAGCAGTTCGGGCGGCCCATCGGCGGCTTCCAGCTCACCCAGGCCAAGCTCGCCGACATGGCGGTGGAGCTGCACAAGGGGATCCTGCTCGCCCACCACCTGGGGCGGCGGATGGACGCCGGCCGGCTGCGGCCGGAACAGATCAGCTTCGGAAAGCTCAACAACGTCCGCGAGGCCATCGAGATCTGCCGTACGGCGCGGACGATCCTCGGTGCCAACGGGATCTCCCTGGAGTACCCGGTGATGCGGCACGCGACCAATCTGGAATCGGTGCTCACCTACGAGGGCACCGTCGAGATGCACCAGCTCGTGCTGGGCAAGGCGCTCACCGGGCTGGACGCCTTCCGGTGAGCCCCCTGGCAGGGCGGGGCCGTGGGCGGCCCTGCCTCAGCTCTGGTTGAAGAAGCCGTCGGAGCGGTGCGCGGACGCCTCGCCGCTGATGATCTCCGTGTCGGCCGGGGTGAGCAGGAACACCCGGTTGGAGACGCGGTCGATCGAGCCGCGCAGCCCGAAGATGAGCCCGGCCGCGAAGTCCACGACCCGCTTGGCGTCGCCGGGCTCCATGTTGGTGAGGTTCATGATGACCGGGACCCCGTCCCGGAACAGCTCGCCGATGGCGCGGGCGTCCCGGAAGCTGTCCGGGGTCACCGTGCCGATCCGGCGGCCCTTCTCCTCGGCGGTGTCCGTGGCCACCCGCACGCGCGGGTCGGTGACCCAGGCGTCCCCGGACGCGGTGCCCTCGGAGTAGTCGTCGTCGTAATAGCGCTCGTCATCGTTGTCGTCGACGAGGCCGAGCCATGCACTCGCCTTGCGTACCGATCCCATGGACGCCTCCTCTCACAGCGGTCCTTCTTGCTTTCCGCATCCCTATGGTCATCCATGATGCGGACGGTGCGCCAAGTGGATAGACGCCGCGCGGGGGGTTTGTGACGGTACTGGTGCACAGCCGTTCCGTCGAGAGTCCTTGTGCCCCAAGGGTCGCGGGTCATACCGCTGCTGACTGAGAGTGAAATATGATTGTTCCCGGCGGACGGGTGAGAGGAGGTGCGTCCGGGTGATCCTGACGGGCGCTCAGACGGGCCCCGGCCGGTCGCCGGGGCCCGTCGAAGCCGTCAGTTCTTCTGTTCCGGCGGGCTGATGCGGGACTCCTCGATCGCCGAGCCGGTCGTCCCCCACTTCTTGAGAATCCGCTCGTAGGAGCCGTCGGAGAGCAGCTTGTTGACGGCCGCCTGGAAGGCCGGCGCCAGGTCGGAGCCCTTCTTGAAGGCGAAGCCGACGTCCAGGCGGTGGTACTCGTTGAGGAACTTCAGACCATCCTGATGGGCGACGGCGTAGCGCAGGCCGTTGATCGTGGACATCACCACATCGCTGCGGCCCTGCTGGAGCGAGGACCACAGCGCGCTCTGCTCGCCGTAGGTCTGCACCTGGTACGCCTTCTTGCCCGCGTCGGAGCACACGTGCTTGCTCCGCTCCAGCGTGGCCTCGAAGGTGGTGCCGGCGCCCGTCGCCACGTTCAGGCCGCACAGCTGCTTCAGGTCGGTGATCTTCGTCAGCTTGCTGTCCTTGCGGGTGGCGAAGCCCTGGCCGTCGTTGATGTAGGTGACGAAGTCGATGGTCTTGCGGCGCTCGTCGGTGACGCCGAAGTTGCTCGCGCCGAAGTCGTACTTGCCGCTGTCCAGGGCGGGCAGGATCGCGTCGAAGCTCGCCTGCTCCACCTTCAGCTTGAGGCCGAGCACCCGGGCCACCGCCTGGGTGAAGTCGACGTCCTGGCCGGTCAGGGTCTTGCCGTCGCCGAGGTAGGCGGTGCCGGGCGGGGTGCCGCCGACGCTGACCGCGACGGTGAGGCCGGTGGTGCCGGCGGGCAGCAGCTTCGCCGCCGCCGGGTCCTCGCGGATGGCGGAGACGACGTCCGTGGTGGGAATCCCGGCGTTCTTGGCCGCCACTCCGGAGGCGCCTGTGCCGTCCGCGTCACCGGAGCCGGAACCGCAGGCGGTGAGCAGGAGGGCGGCCGAGGTAATGGCGGTAAAGGGTATGACATGCCGAAAAATGGGCGTACGCATCGGTCAGCGGTCTCCTGAGAGCAGACGGGTGTGCGGAAGGCGCGAGGGGAGGGGAGCGCGTGTGTGAAGGCGGGGTGAGAGCAAGAGAACGCGAGGGGGCCCGCCGGGACGGCGGGCGCGCAGGGGGTCAGCTCAACAGGAAGAGGACCACACGCGACCGAAGTCGATGTGGGAGCGGGTGACCAGCCACTGCTGTGGATGCATGGGCCAAGTGGAACAGGCATCCGGTTCCGCGTCAACTGACTTGAGATGTACGGCTCACAGTATGGACAGCCTTGACAGCGGACCGAAACGCCCCCGTACTCTCGGCATACGGCCCTGCTGAGGGGCTCGGCCGTATCCGCGCCGCGCGGCGCGCCCGTGTGAAGGCATCACCTTCGTTCCGACGATTCACGCGTCACGGAGCCTTCGCATGTCATCCGACACCCTCGCCAAAGTCCCGGCCTCCTCCCAGACCCCCGAGCCCGCCGACGTCCCGCGGATCGTCCCGCAGCGGCGCTACGGCCAGTGGACGGCGGCGGTCGCCGTCCTCGTGCTGCTCGGGCTCGCCGTCAACTCCGTCCTGCGCAACAAGGCGTTCCAGTGGGACGTCGTCGCCGAGTACTTCACCTCGGACGCCATCCTGCGCGGGCTGTGGCTCACGCTGTGGCTGACCGCCGTGGTGATGGCCCTCGGCTTCGCCCTCGGCACCCTGCTCGCCGCGTTCCGGCTGTCCGCCAACCCCGTGCTGCGGGCGGTCAGCTGGGGCTACGTCTGGCTGTTCAGGTCCATCCCGATCCTGGTGCAGCTGCTGCTGTGGTTCAACATCGGGGCGCTGTACCCGCAGGTGTTCGGCGTGAAGACCGTCAACCTGCTCAGCCCGGTCGCCGTCGCGATCGTCGGCCTCACCCTGCACGAGGCCGCCTACGCCGCCGAGGTCGTCCGCGGCGGCATCCTCTCCGTCGACCGCGGGCAGATCGAGGCCGCCCAGGCGCTCGGCCTCGGCCGCGGGCGGCGCTGGTGGCGCATCGTTCTGCCACAGGCGATGCGCTCCATCGTGCCGCCCGCCGCCAACATGCTGATCGGCACCCTCAAGGGCACCTCGATCGTCAGCATCATCGCCGTCAACGACCTCCTGTTCTCCGCCCAGTTGGTCTACCACCGCACCTACCAGGTGATCCCGCTGCTGATGGTCGCCACCCTCTGGTACGCCGTGGTCACCACCCTGCTCGGCGTCGGCCAGTACTACGTCGAGAAGCGCTACGCCCGCGGCACGGAGAAGACCCGATGAGGCAGCAGCTGGTGATCGTCGGAGCCGGGCCGCGGGGGACCGGCATCCTCGAACGCCTCGCCGCCAACGCGTCCGCGCTGTACACGGGTCCGGGCCTGGACATCCACCTCGTCGACCCCCATCCGCCGGGCGGCGGACGCATATGGCGCGAGGAACAGTCCCCGCTGCTGTGGATGAACTCGCACGCCGAGGACGTCACCATGTTCACCGACGACACGGTGGCCATGGACGGTCCGGTGCACCCGGGCCCCACCCTGCACGAGTGGGCCGGGCTGGACGGCCGCGTCTTCCCCGACCGGCGGCTCCAGGGCCGCTATCTGCGCTGGGTGTACGACCGGGCCCGGGCCGCCCTGCCCCCGGGCGTCACCGTCCACCACCACCCCCGGCGTGCCCTCAGGATCAGCGGGCCCCGCGAGGGCCGGCAGCGGGTGTGGCTCGAGGGGAGCCCGCGCCCGCTCCCCGCCGACCTGGTGATCCTCGCCCTGGGGCACCTGGACGCCGAACTCGACGGCGAGCAGGCCGCGTTGGCCGCCTACGCCCGGGACCACGGCCTGGTGCACCTGCCGCCCGACTTCACCGCCGACAGCGACCTGTCCGCGCTGAAGCCCGGCGAACCCGTCCTCGTCCGCGGCTTCGGCCTGGCCTTCGTGGACCTGATGGTCCTGCTCACCGAGGGCCGCGGCGGACGCCACGAGGGCGAGCGGTACGTGCCCTCGGGGCGGGAGCCGGTGCTCTACGTCGGCTCCCGGCGCGGAGTGCCGTACCACTCGAAGATCGGCTACGACCTCACCGGCGACCGGCCGCCGCTGCCCCGCTTCTTCGGCCCCGCCGAGGCGGACGCCCTGCTGGCCCGCCCCGGCGGCCCGGACTTCCGGCGCGATGTGTGGCCGCTGGTCGAGAAGGAGCTGGGCTTCGCCCACTACCACCGGCTGTTCACCGCCCACCCCGGGCGTACGGCGATGGCCTGGCCGGACTTCGAGGCGAGGTACGCGGCGGCCGACGCTCCCGCCGAGCGCCGGGCGCTGGTCGCCGCCGCCGTGCCCGACCCGGCCGACCGGCTCGACCTCGCCGCGCTGGACCGCCCGCTGGACGGGGTCCGCCACGCCTCGCACGACGCCTTCCAGGACGGGATGCGGGAGTACATCGAGGCGGACCTGCGCCGCCGTCACGACCCCGCCCACAGCCCCGACCTGGCCGTCTTCCTCGGGCTGCTCTCCGTCTACGGGCAACTGGTGCGGCTCGGCGACCTCGGGCCCTGGTGGCACGGGTTCTTCAGCTACCTGGCGTCCGGGCCGCCCGGACCCCGGCTGCGGCAGATGCTCGCGCTGTCCCGGGCCGGACTGCTCCGGTTCGTCGGGGCCGGCATGACCGTCACCGCCGAGGACGGGGTGTTCCGGGCCGCCAGCCCCACCGTGCCGGGCTTCTCCGTCGACGCCCGGGCGCTGGTGGAGGCCCGGCTGCCCGAACCGGCCCTCGGCCGCACCCGGGACGGCCTGCTGCGCGAACTGCGCGCCGACGGTGCCGCCGAGACCCCCGACGGGCTGCTCCGGGTCGACCCCGGCGACGGCCGGATCCTGGACACCGCCGGACGCCCGCATCCCCGGCGGTTCGCGCTCGGCCCGTACACCGACTCCCGCACCCCCGGCGCGTTCACCCGGCCGCGCACCGGCGGCCCCGCGTTCCGGCAGAACGACGCGACCGCCCGGGCGGCGCTGTTCTTCCTCACCTCACAGGCGGCCCCGGACGCGGTCCCGGACGCCCCCGCACCAGCGAAGGAGCTCATGCGATGAGCGTCATGGTCGACATCCGGTCGGTGTACAAGAGCTTCGGCTCGCTCGACGTGCTCAAGGGCATCGACCTCCAGGTGCGCGCCGGCGAGGTCACCGTCGTGCTCGGCCCCTCCGGCTCCGGCAAGTCCACCCTGCTGCGCACCATCAACCACCTGGAGAAGGTGGACCGGGGCGAGATCAGCGTGGACGGCGCGCTGATGGGCTACCGGCGGGCCGGGAACAAGCTGCACGAGCTGCCCGAGCGCGAGGTGCTGCGGCAGCGCACCCGGATCGGGTTCGTCTTCCAGAACTTCAACCTCTTTCCCCACCTCACCGTCCTGGAGAACGTCATCGAGGCGCCGGTGTCCGCGCTGAAGCGGCCCCGGAAGGAGGCCGTGGAGGGCGCGCGCCGGCTGCTGGAGCGGGTCGGGCTCGGGGACAAGGCGGACGCCTATCCGCGGCAGCTGTCCGGCGGGCAGCAGCAGCGGGTGGCCATCGCGCGGGCACTCGCGCTGGAGCCGAGACTGCTGCTGTTCGACGAGCCGACGTCCGCGCTCGATCCCGAGCTGGTGGGAGAGGTGCTGGACGTCATCCGGGACCTGGCGGCACAGGGCACCACGATGATCGTCGTCACCCACGAGATCGCGTTCGCCCGGGAGGTCGCCGACACGGTGGTGTTCATGGCCGACGGACGGATCGTGGAGCAGGGGACGCCGGAGCAGGTGCTGGGCGCGCCGCGCGAGGAGCGGACCCGGACGTTCCTGGCGAAGGTGCTGTGAGGGTGGGCGCCGAGAGGACGGGACGCTGCCGCGGCGGGGCGTGCGGCGGGTCCGGCGCCGCCGGGCCGTGCCGCCGTGGCCGCGCGCCGTCGCGGCGGGGGCGGGAACGCGGACCGCAGCGGGCACGGACGGCGCCGGGGCGGCACGTGGCGGGGAGGGAGCGGGCATGAGGGGGCTGTTGCACCTCGCCGCCGCGCTCGATCAGCCGGGGGAGTTCGACGGCGGGGCGTTCACCGGGCCGGCCCGGCTCGCCGAGCGCGGCGGGCTGGACTTCGTGACGCTGGACGACTCCCTCGCCCGGCCCGGCCCCGACGCGCTCGGCGTGCTGTGCCGGGTGGCGGCCGCGACCCGGCGGATCGGTCTGGTGCCGACGGTCACCACCACGCACACCGACCCCTTCCGGGTGCAGGCCGCCGTGGCCACCCTGGACTGGGTCAGCCGGGGCCGGGCCGGCTGGCGGATCGACGTGTCCGCCACCGAGGGCGAGGCCCGGCTGTTCGGCCGCCGGCCCGCGGCGTCCGCCGACGCCCTGTGGCGGGAGGCGGGCGAGGCCGCAGACGCGGCCGCGCGGCTGTGGGACAGCTGGGAGGACGGCGCCGAGATCCGGGACGTGGCCACCGGCCGCTTCCTCGACGGGGACCGGGTGCACCGCGTCGACTTCACCGGCACCGCCTTCTCGGTCCGGGGCCCCTCGACCGTGCCCCGGCCGCCGCAGGGCCACCCCGTCCGCGTGGTCGACGCCACCGAGGGCGACGCCCGCACGGTCGCCGCCCGCCACGCCGACGTGGCCCTGGTCCGGGCGTCCTCCCCCGCCCAGGCCGCCCACTCGAGGGACCGGCTGCGGGACCAGGCGGGCACGTTCGGGCGGGACCCGGACACGCTGAGGGTGCTGGTGAGCCTGCTGGTGGACCTCGGCGAGGGCGAGTACGCGGCCGAGCCGGGATGGGGAACCCCCCGGTTCGGACGGAGCCGGGAACCCGGCGGATGGGGTGGCGGGCCCCGCCCGACCGCGCGCGGCCCGCTGTACCGGGGCGGCCCGGTGGACCTCGCGGAGCTGGTGGCCGCCTGGCACGCCGAGGGCGTCGCCGACGGCTTCCACTTCGTCCCGGTCGAACCGCGCCGCGATCTGGAGCGGCTGGTCAACGGCACGGTGGCGCTGCTCCAGCACCGCGGGCTGTTCCGCACCTTCTACCCGGGCAGCACCCTGCGCGAGCACCTGGGCCTGGCCCGGCCCGCCAACCGCTACGCCGCGTCCCGGGCGTCGGCCGAGGCCCGGGGAGCGTCATGACCGCGGGACAGCTGCACCTGGCGGCCGTGCCGCCGGGCGCCGACCCGGCCGCCCCGGGCGCCGGCGACCCGGCCGGCGTGGGGACCGGCGCCCTGTGGACCGGGGCGGGCGCCGGCTCGCGGGTGGCGTTCGCCTCCTTCGAACGGCTCGCCGGCGCCGCCGAGCGCGGCCTGTTCGACTTCCTCCTGCTGGACGAGGAGCCGCCGCTGCCCGAGCACCGGGGGCGGCCGCACGAACTGGACCCGGTGGGCGGGCCGGAACCGGTCGCCGTGCTCGCCGCGCTCGCCGGGGTCACCAACCGGCTCGGCCTCGCCGCCACGGTGAACGCCGCCTGGGCGGAGCCGTACGACCTCGCCCGCAGGCTGGCCACCCTGGACCACCTCAGCGCCGGCCGGGCGGGCTGGCGGGTGGGGACCTCGGCGGGCCACCGCTCCGCCGGCCGTCCCGACCCCTGCGGCCGGGCCGCCGAACTCCTCGTGGCCGCACGGCGGTTGTGGGACTCCTGGAGCCCCGACGGGGTGCCCCGGCCGTTCGCCCACCGGGGCCGGCACTTCGACATCGCGGGCGAGTTCGGGCTGCCCCGCTCGCCCCAGGGCCACCCCGTGGTGATCCGGTCCGGGGAGTCCGAGCGGGCCCGGGAACTGGCCGCGGCCTCGGCCGACGTCCTCCTCGTCCGGCACGCCCCGCCGGGACCGGCCCGCGCCCGCTACGCCGACGTCAAACGGCGGCTCGCGGCGTACGGCCGCGGACCCGGGGACCTGAAGGTGATGTCCCGGATCACCGTCGTGCTCGGCGACACCGCGGCCGGGGCGCAGGAGCGGGCCGCCGGGATCCGGCGGCAGCTGATCGGCCCGCGCCACGCGCTGTACGCGGTGGAGCGGATCTGGGGGACGGACCTGTCCGGATACGACCCGGACGGCCCGTTGCCCCGCACCGAGCCCCGCGCCCGGGACCGCCGCACGCGCGCGCTCGCCGCGCGCTGGCGGGCGCTGGCCGAGGAGAAGGGGCTCTCCCTGCGGGAGACCGTGATCGAGGCGAGCGGCCGGCAGTCCTTCGTCGGCACGCCCGGCACGGTCGCCGCCGACCTGCACCGGTACGCCGAGGAGGGGGCCGCCGACGGCTTCCTCCTGGTCCCGCAGCTCCCGGCCGGCGGCCTGGAGGAGTTCGTGGACCGGGTGGTGCCGCTGCTCCAGGAGCGCTCCGCCTTCCGCACGGAATACCGGGGCCGCACGCTCCGCTCCCATCTCGGGGTGCCGGGAGGGACGACGGATGAGACATGAGACAGAGGAAAGGAACCTGAGATGACGACGGACGCGTCCGACGCCTGGAAGCAGTGGCACGAGGACCGGGTGGAGGGCGTCACGGCGCCCTACGGCCCGCTCGCGCTGACCGCGACGCACTGGGTCGAGGACTATCCGGATGGTCGACTTCCGGACATTCCCGGGAAATGGGTGGCGCGAAAGGACGGGGTGGTGCTCACTGCCACCGAGGCCGACGGCCTGACCGTGGCCGGCCGGCCCTTCGCGGGCGAGACCGTGCTGGCCGCCGACAGCGGCCCGGAGGCCGGGTCGCGGGTCGCGCTGGGGGAGAAGCGGCTGGTCGTCCTCGTGCGCGAGGGCGTGTGGGGGGTGCGGGTGTTCGACCCGGACTCCGCCGCCCGGCGGGCCTTCCGGGGCATCGAGGCGGGCCCGTACGACCCGCGCTGGTCGGTGCCGGGCCGGTTCACCCCGTACGACGGCACGCGCACCATCCGGCTCGGCAACGCCGACGGCCGCGAGCGCGGCTTCGACCTCGCCGGTGAGCTGGTCTTCCCGCTGGCCGGCCGGGAGCGGACGCTGAAGGTCGCGCAGCGGGCGGACGGCGGCCTGTGGGCGGTGTTCGCCGACGCCACCAGCGGTGACACCAGCTTCCGGTTCCGCTTCCTCTTCCCGGCGGCGCCGGACGCCGAGGGGCGCGTGACCGTCGACTTCAACCGCGCGCAGCTCCCGCCGTGCGCCTTCGCCGGCCACTTCATCTGCCCGCTGCCGGCCCCCGGCAACACGCTGGACGTGCCGGTCGAGGCGGGGGAGCGCCGGCTGAGCTGAGTCCCGGTGCGCCGGCCCGGTGCCGCCCGGGCGTCCGGGCGGCCCGGTGCCGTCCTCGGTGCGTTGGGGTGGTGGGGGGCCGACGGCCGAAAGGCACCCTTGTGCCGACCGGCCGTTCGGCCGAATACTCCACCCCAGCGCTTGTCAGGGGCATGTACATCACAATCCGGTCGGGCTCCTGGCTGCGCCTCACGGGCCCCGACCCCACGCGGGCCCCCGACTTCCCTTGGAGGGAACGACAAGTGAGGATCAAGCGCACCACTCCCCGCGGCGGCACCGCGAGACGGGTCCGGCTGACGGCCGTGGCCACGGGCTTCCTCGCCGCGGCTGCGTTCGCCGCCCCCACCGCGAACGCCAGTGACGCCCACGCCTTCAGCGCCACCCAGCTCGCGAAGGCGAGCGACTCCGTCCGCCAGGCCGACGTCCCCGGCACGGCCTGGGCGGTGGACGCCAAGACCCACCGCGTCGTCGTCACCGTCGACAGCACGGTGTCCCAGGCCGAGATCGCCAGGATCAAGAAGCAGGCCGGGGGCGACGCGGCCGCCCTGGTGATCAAGCACACGCCGGGCAAGTTCAACAAGCTGATCTCCGGCGGCGACGCCATCTACGCGAGCAGCTGGCGCTGCTCGCTGGGGTTCAACGTCCAGGACTCCAGCGGCAACTACTACTTCCTGACCGCCGGGCACTGCACCGACGGCGCGACCACCTGGTGGTCGAACTCCTCCCACACCACCACGCTCGGCACCACGGCCGGCTCCAGCTTCCCCGGCAACGACTACGGTCTCGTGCGCTACACCAACAGCTCGGTGACCAAGTCGGGTGCCGTGGGCAGCCAGGACATCACCAGCGCGGCCACGCCGTCGGTGGGCACGACCGTCTACCGCCGCGGGTCCACGACCGGTACGCACAGCGGCCGGGTCACCGCGCTCAACGCGACGGTCAACTACGGCGGCGGCGACATCGTCTCCGGCCTGATCCAGACCACCGTGTGCGCCGAGCCCGGCGACTCCGGCGGCCCGCTGTACGGCGGCACCACCGCCTACGGCCTGACCTCGGGCGGCAGCGGCGACTGCTCCTCCGGCGGTACGACGTTCTTCCAGCCGGTCACCGAGGCGCTGAGCGCCTACGGGGTGCACGTCTTCTGACGCCCTCCCCCCACCGGCCCCGGCCCTCGCGCGCTCCGGTGTGCGGGGGCCTTACCGTGCGGTCGCGGCGGGTGTTCGCGCAGGTCGGAGGCGCTCGAACGGGTGTCGTACACCTGTTCGGGAATGGAGGTATGGTGGGGAGAGCAGTAGGGAACTGATGTTCGAGAGTCGTTCGGGGCTCACGTGTGCGGGAGGTGGGTGTGCCGGGCTTCGCGCATCTGCACACCGTCTCCGGGTTCTCCCTGAGGTACGGGGCGTCCCACCCGGAGCGGCTGGCCGAGCGCGCCGCGGAGCGGGGCATGGACGCCCTCGCCCTGACCGACCGCGACACCCTCGCCGGAACCGTGCGCTTCGCCAAGGCCTGCGCCGGGGCGGGCGTCCGCCCGCTGTTCGGGGTGGACCTGGCGGTGGCGGCGCGGGAGACCGTACGCCGTGACAAGCGGCGCAGCCCGGTGCGCGGCGGCGCCTTCGTGGACGAGTCGGACCCCCGGGTGACCTTCCTCGCCCGGGACGGCGCCCGGGGCTGGGCCGACCTGTGCCGGCTCGTCACCGCGGCGCACGCGGGCGGGGGGAGCCCGCTGCTGCCGTGGACCGGCCACCGGGGCGACGCGCTGGTGGTGCTGCTCGGGCCGGACTCGGACGTGGGCCGGGCGCTCGCCGCCGGCCGGCCCGACCGGGCGGCGGCCCTGCTGGCCCCGTGGCGCGAGGTCTACGGCGACGCGCTGCGGCTGGAGGCCGTCTGGCACGGCCGTACCGGCACCGGCCCCGGCTCGCTGCGGCTGGCGGCCCGTACCGTCGGGTTCGCCGCCGAGCAGGGGGTGCGGCCGGTGCTCGGCAACGCCGTCCGCTACGCCGACCCCGGGCAGGGGCCGGTGGCCGACGTGCTGGACGCCGCCCGGCGCCTGGTGCCCATCGACCCCCGCGGGGAGCTGGACTCCGGTGAGGCCTGGCTGAAGGACGGGCCGGCCATGCTGGACGCCGCCGAACGGATCGTGGAGGCGGCCGGATACCGGCGGCAGGCCGCCCACCGGCTGCTGGAGCAGACCCTGGCCACCGCCGCCGAGTGCCGGGTCGACCCCGAGGACGACCTGGGCATGGGCAGCGTGCACTTTCCCGAGCCGCACCTCGTCGGCGCCGGCCGGCGCACCGCCCAGCGGGCCCTCGCCTCCCGGGCCGCGGCGGGCATGCTGCGGCTCGGTCACGGCGGGCGGCGCGCGTACTGGGAGCGGATGCACCACGAGCTGGACATCATCGCCCACCACGGCTTCGCCTCCTACTTCCTGACGGTCGCCCAGGTGGTCGACGACGTCCGGGCGATGGGCATCCGGGTGGCCGCCCGCGGCTCCGGGGCCGGGTCGCTCGTCAACCACCTCCTCGGCATCGCGCACGCCGACCCGGTCGAGCACGGGCTGCTGATGGAACGCTTCCTGTCCAAGGAGCGGGTGGTGCTGCCGGACATCGACATCGACGTGGAGTCCGCGCGGCGGCTGGAGGTCTACCGGGCGATCATCGGCCGGTTCGGCGGCGAGCGGGTGGCGACCGTCGCCATGCCGGAGACCTACCGGGTCCGGCACGCCATCCGGGACGTGGGCGCCGCGCTGTCCATGGACCCGGCCGAGATCGACCGGATCGCCAAGTCCTTCCCGCACATCCGGGCGCGCGACGCCCGCGCGGCCCTGGCCGAACTGCCCGAGCTGCGGCGGCTCGCGGGGGAGAAGGAGAAGTACGGCAGGCTGTGGGAGCTGGTCGAGGCGCTGGACGCGCTGCCGCGCGGGATCGCCATGCACCCGTGCGGGGTGCTGCTGTCCGACGCCTCCCTGCTCGCCCGTACGCCGGTGGTGCCCACCAGCGGCGAGGGGCTGCCCATGGCCCAGTTCGACAAGGAGGACGTGGAGGATCTCGGGCTGCTCAAGCTGGACGTCCTGGGCGTGCGGATGCAGTCGGCGATGGCGCACGCGGTCGCCGAGGTGGAGCGGGCGAGCGGGGAGCGGGTCGACCTGGACGCGGTGGAGCCGGGCGACCCGGAGACCTACCGGCTGATCCGGTCCGCCGAGACGCTGGGCTGCTTCCAGATCGAGTCGCCCGGCCAGCGGGACCTGGTGGGGCGGCTCCAGCCGAGCACCTTCCACGACCTGGTCGTCGACATCTCGCTGTTCCGGCCCGGTCCCGTCGCCGCCGACATGGTGCGGCCCTTCATCGAGGCCCGGCACGGACGGGCGCCCGTGCGCTACCCGCACCCGGACCTGGAGGAGGCGCTGAAGGGGACGTACGGGGTCGTCGTCTTCCACGAACAGGTCATCGACATCGTCGCCACCCTGACCGGCTGCGGCCGGGGCGAGGCCGACCGGGTGCGGCGCGGGCTGTCCGACCCCGAGACGCAGGGCCGGATCCGGCTGTGGTTCGCCCAGCGGGCGGCGGCCCGGGGGTACGACGCGGAGACGATCGGGCGCACCTGGGAGATCGTGGAGGCCTTCGGGTCGTACGGCTTCTGCAAGGCGCACGCCGTCGCCTTCGCCGTGCCCACCTACCAGTCGGCGTGGCTGAAGGCCCACCACCCGGCCGCCTTCTACGCCGGGCTGCTCACCCACGACCCCGGGATGTACCCGAAGCGGCTGCTGCTGGCCGACGCCCGGCGGCGCGGGGTGCCGATCCTGCCGCTGGACGTGAACGTCTCCGGCGTCGCCCATCGGATCGAACTGGTGTCCGAGTCACCGGAGGTGTGGGGGCTGCGGCTCGCGCTGTGCGACGTCCACGGCATCGGCGAGGCCGAGGCGCGGCGGATCGCGGACGGGCAGCCGTACTCCTCGCTGGTCGACTTCTGGGAGCGGGCCCGGCCGAGCCGGCCGCTGGCCCAGCGGCTCGCCCAGGTCGGCGCGCTGGACGCCTTCGGCGCCAACCGGCGCGATCTGCAGCTGCACCTGTCCGAGCTGCACCGGGGCGCCCGGAGCGGCGGCGGTGGCCAGCTCCCGCTGGCCGGCGGCCGGAAGACCGCGCCGGCCGGGCTGCCGGACCTGACCTCGGCGGAGAGGCTCAGCGCCGAGCTGGGCGTGCTGTCCATGGACGCCTCGCGCAATCTCATGGACGACCACCAGGAGTTCCTGGCGGAGCTGGGCGTGCTCTCCGCGCGCCGGCTGCGCGAGGCCCGGCACGGGGAGACCGTGCTGGTCGCGGGCGCCAAGGCGGCCACCCAGACCCCGCCGATCCGCTCCGGCAAGCGGGTCATCTTCTCCACCCTGGACGACGGCACGGGGCTGGTGGACCTCGCCTTCTTCGACGACTCCCACGACGCCTGCGCCCACACCGTCTTCCACTCCTGGCTGCTGCTGGTGCGCGGGGTGGTGCAGCGGCGCGGCCCGCGCAGCCTCAGCGTGGTCGGCTCCGCCGCCTGGAACCTCGCCGACCTGGTGGAGGTGCGGCGCGCGGAGGGGCTCGACGGGGTCGCGGCCCGGCTGGCCGCCCCGTCCGGCCCGGACGGGTCCCCGGCGCGGGGCGACGGCGGTCCGTTCCGGGCCCGGGTCACGGGGTCCGAGGGGCGGCCCGCGCCGGCCGGCTCCGCGGCCCCGGACCCGATGGCGGACCGGACGATCCGCATGCCCACGGGGTACGAGATGCACCCCTGGGCCGATCTGCGGCCCGCGGGCGAGGGCGCCGCGCAAGGGCCGGCGGCGGTACGGAAGTTGTGGCACCAGAGTCCGGGGAGTGCGGGATGACCATCCTCTGCGTACGTTTCCAGCTGCCGCCGATGTACGAGGCGGCCCTGCCGGGGCTGCTCGGGCTGCTGGAGGAGTTCACCCCGGTCGTGGAGGCGCTGCCGCCGGACGGGGCGCTGGCCGATCTGCGCGGTGCCGAGCGGTACTTCGGGCGCGACGCGGTGGAGCTGGCCTCGGTGATCCGGGTGCGGGCCCTCGCCCGGTACGGCGTGGACTGCGCGATCGGCGCCGGGCCGGGCCCGATGCTGGCCCGGATGGCGCTGCGCGAGGCCCGGCCCGGGGTGACCCGCGCGGTGCCGGCGGACGCCGTCGCCGAGTTCCTCGCGGACCGGCCCGTCGCCGCGCTGCCCGGCGTCGGCGCGGCGACCGCCCGCACCCTGGGCGAGTACGGCCTGGACACCCTGGGCCGGGTCGCCGCCGCGCCGCTGTCCACGCTCCAGCGGCTGATCGGGGCGCGGGCGGGCCGGGAACTGCGGGAGAGGGCGGGCGGCACCGACCGCGGCCGGGTCGTCCCGAACGCCGTCTCGCGCTCGCTGATGACGGAGCGGGCCTTCTCCCTCGACGAACTGGACCCCGACCGGCACCGCAGGGCGCTGCTGTCGGCCGCGGAGGAGATCGGCGCCCGGCTGCGCGCGGTGGAGAAGGTCTGCCGCACCCTGACCCTCACCGTGCGCTACGCCGACA
The DNA here is from genome assembly GCF_055583025.1 of Streptomyces sp. NPDC104831. Classification (NCBI taxonomy): domain Bacteria; kingdom Bacillati; phylum Actinomycetota; class Actinomycetes; order Kitasatosporales; family Streptomycetaceae; genus Streptomyces; species Streptomyces sp. NPDC104831. The sequence continues at coordinate 23,509 of NZ_JBVJOT010000049.1, read as the reverse complement.
GGTCCGCCACCACGCGCAGCCGCGTCCTGAAGGAGCCGACCGCGCACTCGGCGGCCCTGACGAGGACGGCCTACGGCATGTACGAGGCGCTCGGCCTGCAACGCGCCCGGGTCCGCGCGCTCGCCCTGCGCGCCGAGGACCTGACCCCCGCCGACCAAGCCGCCCACCAGCTCACCTTCGACCCCGTGGACGAGAAGGTCCGCCGCGTCGAGGAGGCAGCGGACCGCGCCCGGGCGAGGTTCGGCCCCCGCGCGGTCGTCCCGGGCACCCTGGCGGCGTGACCCCGCCCGCCGCGCACCCCGCTGGTTAGCACTGCAAGTTTTTACTGACGCGTAACTTCACAGCCGGACTACCCGACCGTAACTTGACGAGTGAACAGCATCCCGTGATCCGGATCACAGGGACAGGCCGTGCACCTCCCCTTGAGCCGCAAGGAGATCACACGATGCTGCCCTGGAAGCGAGTGCTCAGACCGCTCGCCGCGCTCCTGCTGGCCGCCGCCGTCGCCGCCGTACCGGCCGCCACCGCGAGCGCCTCCGACGCAGGCGCCCCCACCAGCGGGTGGAACGACTACACGTGCAGGCCCTCCGCCGCGCACCCCCGGCCCGTCGTCCTCGTCCACGGAACCTTCGGCAACTCGGTCGACAACTGGCTCGGCCTCGCCCCGTACCTCACGAGCCGCGGGTACTGCGTCTACTCCCTGGACTACGGCCGGCTTCCCGGCGTCCCCCTCTTCCACGGCCTCGGCCCCATCGACAAGTCGGCCGGGGAGCTGTCCGCCTTCGTCGACAAGGTGCTCGCCGCGACCGGAGCCGCCGAGGCCGACCTGGTCGGCCACTCCCAGGGCGGCATGATGCCCCGCTACTACCTGAAGTTCCTCGGCGGAGCGGCCAAGGTGCGCGCTCTCGTCGGCATCGCCCCCGACAACCACGGCACCGACCTCGACGGCCTCACCCACCTGCTGCCGTTCTTCCCCGGCGCCGAGGACCTGCTCGACGCCGCCACCCCCGGCCTCGCCGACCAGATCGCCGGCTCCGGCTTCCTCACCGGGCTCAACGCGGGCGGCGACACCGTCCCCGGCGTGCGCTACACCGTCATCGCCACCCGGTACGACGAGGTGGTCACCCCCTGGCGCACCCAGTACCTGAGCGGTTCCGACGTCCGCAACGTCCTGCTCCAGGACCTCTGCCCGCTCGACCTGTCCGAGCACCTCGCGATCGGCCTGTCCGACCGGATCGCCTTCCACGAGGTGGCCAACGCCCTCGACCCGGCCCACGCCACCGCCACCACCTGCGCCTCGGCCCTGAGCTGAACCGCCGCCGGGGCCTGCCCGGCCTGAGCCGCCGGACAGGCCCCGGAGTCCCGCCCGAACGCGTCGTGGACGTTCCGAAGCTAGCCCCGAAACGCCGCCGGACCGCCCGGCGGGGGCCGTGGGAGGAGATCCTTATGGTGCGCTTAAGGGAGTGTTCGGACTCCGCTCAGGTGGATTAGCGTGCGTCCATGATCGACAAGGATGACAGCGCCGCGGAACCGGTCCGGCCGGCCGGCGCGCCGGACGTACCCGCCGTCAAGGCGGTGACGGACGCGGCCTACCGCCCCTACATCGAGCGCATCGGCGTCGTGCCCCAGCCCATGGAGGCCGACCACGCGGCGGACGTGGCCGCCGGAAAGGTATTCGTCACCGGGGAACCGGTCGTCGGGCTGGTGGTGGTCGAGGCGTGCGCCGGCCATCTCTTCCTGGACAGCATCGCCGTCCACCCCACCGCCCACGGCACGGGCGTCGGACGCCGGCTGCTGCGCTTCGTCGACGCACGCGCGCGGGCACTGGGGCTGGACGAGATCCGGCTCTACACGAACGCGATGATGTGGGAGAACCAGAAGATCTATCCGCGCTACGGCTACGAGGTCGTGGCCCGCCGGGTCGACGGCCCCTACGACCGGATCCACTACCGCAAGCGGCTGGGCTGAGCCGCCCTCCGGGTCAGCTGTCGGGCCACCAGGTGCGCGCGATGTCCTTGCGCACCTCGGGCCGTCCCGCCGGGGTCTCCTCCGCCTCCTCGCGTATCCGGCGGCTGTCCGTCCTCTTCAGGGGCTTCTTCTGCACGGTCATGCGGCGCATCGCGGCCTCCTTCGGTGCCTACCGGGTTCCGTGTGATGGCGGAGATAGGCGTTTCGGGCGAGAGTTTCTTGTCCGTTCCGGTTTGTCAGTGGTGGCTGTCACGTCCGTACCGTCAGTGGCGCGTGTCACTCTCCGAGCCTGACGGGCGAGAACACGCACAGCGGTGCTGGTGCCCCGGAAGCGGACCGGGATGCGCCGGCCGCGGGATCCCGCACGGGGGCGCGTCGGCCGGTCCGTGCCGGGCCGGCTCAGGCCAGCAACTCCGCGAAGCCGCCGGGGCGCAGCGCCAGCGCCTCCAGTTCGTCCAGGGCGGCCACCGCGGCGGACGCGGCCCCCGGGTCCGTCCCGGCGAGCCCGCTCGCGGCGAACTCGTCCTCGTCCAGGCGCCGCACCTCCCGCCCGTCCGCGGAGCGCCACAGGTCCAGGTCGAGATCCTCCACGACCAGCTCCGCCCCGGCGGAGGCCCCCGTGCCGGAGAGCACCGCCGGGCGCGTGATGTCGCAGTACCAGCCCTTGACGGAGCCGTCCGCCGCCCGGACCTCCTTCACCGCGTACCACCGGTCGCGCCAGTAGTACTCGGTGAACACGTCACCCGGCTCGAACCGCACGAACCCGAAGTCCCGCACCCCCGAGCCCGCCCAGAGGGCGCGGACGGCGATCCGCTCGCCGTCGTCCCGCAGCAGCCGAGCCGGATAACGGATCTTCGTGCGCCCCGCCTTGACCAGGACGACCTCCAACCGGTCCGTCCCCTCAGCCGAGTTCGCGGACATAGCGCACCTCCCGCGCGCACTTCTCGTACCCGAGCCACGTGTTGATCGCGAGCATGGGGCCGTTGCCGGTGTCGTTGCCCGTGAACGCCTCGGTGAGACCGGCGGCCCGGGCCCGGTGCAGCGAGTGGGCCTTGACGAGCTTGGCCAGGCCGCGGCCGCGATGGGAGCGGACGGTGCCGGTCATCGCCGTGGAGTAGCGGGTGCCGCCGTCGGTGTAGGCCACGGTGAAGGCGACCGGCCGGCCGTCGGCGCAGGCCACCACGGTCAGCTCCCGGTCCAGCAGCGGGTGGCGCCAGACCTCCGCCAGCCACGCGTCGTAGTCCGAGAACTCCAGGTCCACGTCGCCCGGTTCGTCGCGCACCGTCTCCGCGTCCAGCTCGAACAGCGGCCGGGGATCGGCCGCGAAGCCGGCGGCCGTCCGCAGCTCGACGCCGGCCGGGGTCCGGGGGAGCGGCGGCAGGGTGCCGTGCGCCAGGTCGAGCCGGAGGAAGTGGGCGCTGCGGCTCCGCCGGTAGCCGCGCCGCTCGGCGAAGGCGTGGCTGGCCGGCTCGTCCAGGGCCCAGGCCAGCAGCCGGGTCGCGCCCAGGTCCGCCAGGTACTCCTCGGCGGCCCGCGCCAGCAGCCGGCCGGCCCCGCGCCCGGTCCGGTCCGGGCGGACGTAGATGTTCAGGACGCCCTGGCCCGGTTCGGGGCTGTCGTGGACCAGGTGGACCTGCGCGGTGCCGATGATCTCGCCGTCCTCCTCGGCGACGAGCGGGCGGAAGCGGGCCTCGGGGTGGACATGGGCGGCCGCGTGCCGCACCGAGTCCGGGGTGGACAGGATGTACGGCAGCGCGAGGCGGCGCACACGGGCGAAGCCCTCCGCGTCTGCGGGGGCGTCGGGGCGCAGGTCACGCACGAGGACTGTCATGGGAACGCACCGTACGAGCACCCGGTGCCGGGCTGCCTCCCATTTTCCGGCGGGTGCGGGACAATCGGCCCCGTGAGCCTGAAGATCCGCATCGACGACAGCGCGCCCCCGTACGAGCAGGTGCGGGCGCAGATCTCCGAACAGGCGCGGTCCGGGGTGCTCCCGGTGGGGTACCGGCTGCCGACCGTGCGGGGGCTGGCCGAGTCCCTGGGGCTCGCGGTGAACACGGTCGCCAAGGCGTACCGGGCGCTGGAGAACGACGGGGTGATCGAGACACGGGGGCGCAACGGCACCTTCGTGGCCGCCGCGGGCTCGGCCGCCGAGCGGCAGGCCTCCCTCGCCGCGCAGTCCTACGCCGAGCGGGTGCGGCGGCTGGGACTGGGCGAGGGCGAGGCGCTGGCCGCCGTACGGGAGGCCCTGCGGGCGGCTTACGGGGACTAGGGGCCCGGGGAGCGGCGGGCGGGAAGGGTCAGGCGGGCTTCGCCGGCTCCGGGGTGCGCGTCACCGTCAGACCCGCCCCGCGTGCCGCTCGCGCGAACGCCACCGCGTCCTGGACGGCCGCGCCGCCGGGGTCGTTGTTGAAGTACGCGTACACGTCCTCCCCGTCGGACCAGGTCGTCGCGACGCGGTCGGCCCAGGTCTCCAGGCTGCGGCGGCCGTAGCGCGGCCACGGCCGGGCGCGGCCCTGGTGGAAGCGGACGTAGCCCCAGCCGGCGGTGCGCCACAGCGGGGACACCGGGCGGGCCAGGACGTCGGCCCAGCACAGGGCCGCGCCACGGGACACCAGCACCTCGCGCACCTCGGCCGTCCACCAGGACGCGTGCCGGGGTTCCACCGCCACCCGCGTACCGGGCGGGAAGCAGGCCAGGCAGGCGTCCAGCAGGGCCGGGTCGGCGCGCAGGGTCGGCGGGAGCTGGAGCAGGACCGGGCCCAGGCGGTCGCCGAGGCCCGCCGCGTGGGTCAGCAGCCGGTGCACCGGCTCCCCGGGGTCCTTCAGCCGCTTGACGTGGGTGAGGAACCGGCTGGCCTTGACCGCGACCACGAAGTCCGGCGGCACCCGCTGCCGCCAGCCGGCGAAGGTGTCGTAGGAGGGCAGCCGGTAGAACGCGTTGTTGAGCTCCACGGTCGCGAACAGCCGGGTGTACTCCTCCAGCCACAGCCGCGCCGGCACCCCGGCCGGATAGACGAGGTCCCGCCAGTCCTTGTACTGCCACCCCGACGTGCCGACATACAGGGTCATACACCCATGAAAGCACTCACCGTGACGGCGCTCACCCGAAGGGTGCTCACAGGTACAGCCCCGCCTCCGTTCCCTCCCGGGCCCCCGGCACCGACGTCGGTGAGATGCCCCGGCGCAGCGCGTACAGCTCGGCCAGGGTCGCGCCCTCCCGGCCGATGCCCTGCTCGGTGCCGAGCCAGTCCACCGCCTCCCGGCGGGTCAGCGGGCCCACCTCGATCCGGGCCAGGCAGCGGCCGGGGCGGACCACGGCCGGGTGCAGCCGCTCCAGGTCCTCGTTGGTGGTGACGCCCACCAGGACGTTGCGGCCCTGGCCGAGCAGTCCGTCCGTGAGGTTCAGCAGCCGGGACAGGGCCTGGCCCGCCATGTGCCGGGCCTCGCCCCGGATCAGCTCGTCGCAGTCCTCCAGCAGCAGCAGGCGCCAGCGGCCCTTGCCCGCGCCGTCGTCCTCGCCGATCGCGATGTCCATCAGATAGCCGACGTCGGAGAAGAGCCGTTCGGGGTCCAGGACGCAGTCGACCTGGCACCAGTCCCGCCAGGAACGGGCGAGGGTGCGCAGCGCGGACGTCTTGCCGGTGCCCGGCGGGCCGTGGAGCAGCAGCAGCCGGCCGGCGATGTCGTCGGGCGTCGTCCGCATCAGCCGGTCCATGGCGTCCGCCACCGGCGCGGTGTAGTTGGCCCGGACCTCCTCCCAGGTGCCCGCGGAGATCTGCCGGGTGGTGCGGTGCGGGCCGCGCCGCGGGGAGACGTACCAGAACCCCATCGTCACGTTCTCCGGCTGCGGTTCGGGCTCGTCGGCCGCGCCGTCCGTGGCCTGGTCGAGGACCCGCTTGGCCAGTTCCGCGGTGGTCGCGGTGACCGTCACGTCCGCGCCCCGGTTCCAGCGGGAGACCAGCAGGGTCCAGCCGTCCCCGTCGGCGAGGGTCGCGCTGCGGTCGTCGTCGCGGGCCACCCGCAGCACCCGGGCGCCCTCCGGCAGCAGGGTCGCTCCCGAGCGGACGCGGTCGATGTTCACGGCGTGCGAGTACGGCTGCTCGCCCGTCGCGAAGCGGCCGAGGAACAGCGCGTCGACGACGTCGGAGGGCGAGTCGGAATCGTCGACGTGGAGCCGGATCGGCAGGGCGTCGTGTGGGTTCGCGGACATGTCCGCCATGATCCGGCACGGATGCCCCGCCCGCACGGTATTTCCGGCCCAACGCTCCGGTGAAGGCCCAACGCTCCTGTGCGGGCGGCGGCCCGGTGAGGCCGGTGCCGTCGTGGAGGCCATTGCCCCCTGGGAACCCGGGGACCCGGCGCCGCGCCGGAAGGGGCGCGGCGCCCCGGGGGGCGTGGTCAGCCGTGCGGGGCCCTTCCGCGCGCGTGGCCCCTGAGCAGCGCGACCAGCAGGACCAGCAGGCTGAACCCGGTCACCACGACCACCCCGCCCCCGGCCGACCAGCGGTGCGCGGCCAGCATGCCCTGGGCGACGAGCAGGTCCACGACGATCGCGCCCGCGAGGGCGGTGACGGCCCGGCCGAGCGGGTCCGGTCCGCGCCGTGCCGCCGCGATCGCCCCGGCCGGCGCGGCGAGCAGGAAGAACAGCGTGCACGGGGCACGCAGGGGTGATCCGGAGTCGATCAGCACGAGCAGCGCGCCGGCCGCCGCCACGGCGGTCGCGGCCCCGGCGAGCAGCGGTACCGGTCCCCTCCCCGGTCCCGGCCGCGTGCCGTCGGTGTCCGTCTCGGTGCCGTCAGAAGAAGGTGTCCCGACAGGTATGGTCCGCATTGGCGACTTTGCCCCCCGACGCGCCTGATGCCGGGCTTCAATGTGGCGCAGCCGCCGACGGGACGTCAAGACGGCGTCACGGGCGGGACGTACGCGCCCGCCACGACACATCCGCCGTGCCGGGCGGGGGAGCTGGCGGCGCGTCGACACATTTGACATGAACATGCAATACATGAACGGTGAATGTCTCGGGTCGATCTCGTCGAGACCCGGGAAGTTTTGGCATGAACACTTCCTGTCAATGCGCGTAGCTGCTACCAACGTTGAGGCAGAGATCCTGCTAAAGGGAGGTTCCATGAGACGTTCCCGACTTACCGGACTCGTTACCTCGCTCCTCCTCGCCTTCGGCCTCGGTGTCACCGGGGCCGCTTCGGCGCAGGCCGCCTCGTCCGCCGCGGCCGGCGGCTACGTGGCCCTCGGCGACTCCTACTCCTCCGGAGTGGGTGCCGGCAGCTACATCGGCTCCAGCGGCGACTGCGACCGCAGCACCAAGGCGTACCCCTACCTCTGGAACGCCGCCCACAGCCCCTCCTCGTTCGCCTTCAACGCCTGCTCGGGCGCCACGACGGACGACGTGCTCGCGAACCAGCTCGGCTCGCTCAACTCCGCCACCTCGCTGGTGTCCCTCACGGCCGGCGGCAACGACGCGGGCTTCGCCGACGTCATGACGACCTGTGTGCTCCAGTCCGACAGCTCCTGCCTGTCCCGGATCAACACCGCCAAGGCGTACGTCGCGAACACGCTCCCCGGCAAGCTGGACACCCTCTACAACGCGATCAGGGCCAAGGCCCCGGCCGCCCGGGTGGTCGTCATCGGCTACCCCCGCTTCTATCTGCTCGGCCAGTCCTGCCTCGGCCTCTCCGAGACCAAGCGGGCCGCCGTCAACGACGCGGCCGACTACATCGACACCACCATCAAGGCCCGTGCCACCGCCCACAACTTCGTCTTCGGCGACGTCCGCACCACCTTCACCGGCCACGAGATCTGCTCCGGCTCCTCCTGGCTGCACAGCGTCGACTGGCTCGACATCGGCCAGTCGTACCACCCCACCGCGGCCGGCCACTCCGGTGGCTATCTGCCGGTGTTCACGAACAACGCGTAACGTCCACCGTCCGCGCGTCACCCGAACGGGCTCGCCCTACGGAGTGAACTTCCCGTGTATTGCAGGGAGTTGCTCAGGGCGAGCCCGTAGCCGATTCCGGCCCCGACGCCGATCCCGATCCCGATCCCGACGCCGAGACCGAGGCGGAGGCCGAGGCGGAGGCGGAGGTCCCGTGCGAGGGGGTCTCCGTCGCCGTCCGCGCGCAGTCCACCGAGAACGGCACCGTGTCCGAGGAGACCTTCACCGGCTCGCGCACCTTCACCCCGACCCGGTCCCCGGCCGACGCGCCACCCTTGTACACCGTGAGCGTCACCCGGACCCGCCGCGTCCTCTCACCGCCCGCCGGGAACGACAGCGTGCGCCACCCCGGCTCCGACACCGAGCCGCGCGTCGTCACCCACCGGTACTCCACCCGCGCGGGCAGCCACTCCACCGTGAACGCCGCCGTGAAGGCGGGCGCCCGCCCGCCCGGCGGCGGGCAGGACCCGGAGTACCGCGTGCCCTCCCCGGCCACCGCGACCCCCACCGACCGCTCCGGGCGGCCCCCGGCGGACGTGCTCGGCGCCGCGGCCGAGGAGGATCCCCCGCCGTGCGCCGTCGGGGTGGCCGCGCCGCCCGGCGGGGCACCCCGGCTCCCGTGACCGCCGCCGTCGCGCTGCGTCAGCACGTACGCCAGCCCCGCCAGCGCCAGCACCACCACCAGCGCGCCCGCCACCAGGACCGCGCCCGCCCGCCCGCTCCGCTCCGCCGGGGCGGACGGCTGCGGGGCGCGGGACGGGCCCGGCGCCGGATCCGGCTCCAGCCCACCGGGTCCGGCCACGGGTGTCGCACCGGTGTGCGGCGGCACGGGCGCCTTCGCGGTGCCGCCCGCCGCGACGATCCGCAGCTCCCGCTCCGCCGGCCCCGCGTCCAGGCGCTCCGCGGGGTCCTTGCGCAGCAGCCCCTCGACGACCGGCGCCAGCGGTCCGGCCCGGTGCGGCGGCGGCACCTCCTCGTCCACCACGGCCCGCAGGGTGCTCAGCGCGGTCTCCTGGCGGAACGGCGAGACGCCCTCGACCGCCGTGTACAGCAGCACCCCCAGCGACCAGAGGTCCGCCTCCGGCCCCGGTGTGCGCCCGAGCGCCCGCTCCGGTGAGAGGTACTCGGGCGAGCCGATCACCTCTCCGGTCATCGTCAGCGCCGAACTGCCCTCCAGCGAGGCGATCCCGAAGTCGGTCAGGACCACCCGGCCGTCATTCGAGAGCAGCACGTTGGCCGGCTTCACATCCCGGTGCAGCACCCCGACGGCGTGCGCGGCGCGCAGCGCGGACAGCAGCTCGGCGCCGACGCGGGCGGCCTCCCGCGGCGGCAGCGGACCCTCCGCCGCCAGCCGGTCGGCGAGGGACAGCCCCCGCACCAGCTCCATCACGATCCACGGCCGGCCGCCCTCCAGCGCCACGTCGTACACCGTGACCACGCCCCGGTGCGCGACCCGGGCCGCCGCCCACGCCTCGCGCTCCAGCCGCGCGTACAACCGCTCCATGTCGGGGCCGGGCAGCGTCCCGGGCGCCCGCACCTCCTTGACGGCCACCTCGCGGCGCAGCACCTCGTCCCGGGCCCGCCACACCGTGCCCATGCCGCCCTCGCCCAGCGTGGACAGCAGGCGGTAGCGACCCGCGATCACACGTTCACGTCCCGGCTCTGCGGACACGGGCGCCCCCCCCACGGCCTCTCGCGCGACTTCCCACCAAAGTAGCCCGGCCGGCCACGGATGCGGCCCCCTCGGGCACACCCTTCCCGCCCCCGGCGCCGGCACCACCGGGCACACCGGGTGAACACCGCGACTCCCCGGGGCGGACGAGGTCCTCCTCCCGCGAGCCGCCGCCCGCGCCCCCCTCATCGCCTCCCTCCTCGCGCCGCGGGCGCGTGAGATCGCCCACGTTCCGTCCGCCCCGGACGCCCCCGCGACGGCCGGCGCGGACGGCCGGCGCACGGGCTCCGGAGTGATCGCCTCCGCCTCCGCGCGGGAAGCCGTCGTCACCCTCGGCGCGCGCGTCCGCCGGCTCCGGCTCCCGCGCCCCCTCGGGCTCCCGGCGGGCGACACGCCCTTGATCACGGAAGACCTCGATCCGGCCCGGTGTCACTCGGCGTGACCGTCGGACCCGACGGCGGCTCAGGGCGCCCCATCCGCCGCCCTCTTGTCCAACTCACCCTGAAATCGGTCGGATTCGGAGAGTAGTCAACGAGGGATGGTCAACCCCCTTGTGGGGAAGGTGAATCCTGTGGGCGAGATACCCGGGTGCCCCAGTGGGGCGATAGGGTTAGCCTGCCCGGGCCGGGTGACTCGTACGGGTGGGGAGTGACATGGAACAGATAACAGTGCGCAGCAGGGCCAGGGTCCCTGCGATCACCTGCGGGAGCAGCGCGACCAGTTCGCGCCTGGACCGCCATCTGTCGGTGCTGGCGGGACCCGCCATACCGCAGCGGGAGACGGTCGAGGCGACCTCGCTGATGCGCGAGCTGACGGCACGCGACTCCGTGCACACGCGCAGCGACCGGGGCGCGCGGGTCAGCCGTGTCTCCCTCTTCGCGCCGCTGCGCCGGCTGCGCCGTTCGCTGTTCGGCGGTCACTGACCGCACCGCAGGGCCCCCGGCCTTCGTGCGGGGGCGCCGCGCTCAGGCCGCCACACCGTCCCGGCGCAGCGCTGCGACTTCGTCGTCCGTCATCCCCACGGCACGCAGCAGCGCTCCGGTGTGCTGCCCGAGCGCGGGCACGTCACCCATCCGTGCCTCGCCCCCGCCCGGCAGCGTGATGGGCGGCAGCAGCGCCTTCAGCGGCCCGGCCGGCGTTCCCACCCGACGCCACCGCCGCCGGGCCGCCAGCTGCGGGTGCTCCGCCAGTTCCCGCACGTCCCGCAGCCGGGCGCAGGCGATGCCCGCCCGCTCCAGCCGGGCCAGCGCCTCCTCGGCGTCCAGCACCCGCAGCGCCCCCGCCACCAGCGCGTCGGTCCGCTCCCGGTGCGCCACCCTGGCCGCGTTCGTCGCGTACGCCGGGTCCGTGCCCAGCTCCGGGCGGCCGAGGACCTGTTCGGCCAGCCGCCGCCACTCCCGGTCGTTCTGCACCGACAGCAGCACCCGCCCGCCGTCCGCCGTCGGATAGGCGTCGTACGGCGCGATCACGGCGTGCGCCAGCCCGGTGCGGGCGGGCGGCTCGCCGCCGTGCATCGAGTGGTGCAGCGGATGCCCCAGCCACTCGGCGAGCGCCTCCAGCATCGACACCTCCACCGGCCCGCCCCGCCCGGTCGTGCCGCGCCGCACCAGCGCGGCCAGCACACCGGAGAACGCGTACATGGCCGCCGCGATGTCCGCCGCCGGGACGCCCGCCTTCACCGGCTGCTCCGGCGTCCCGGTCACCGACACCAGGCCCGCCTCGCATTGCACCAGCATGTCGTAGGCCCGCTTGTCCGCGTACGGCCCCGAGCCGCCGTAACCGGAGATGTCCACGGCGATCAGGCGCGGATGGGCGGCGCACAGGGTGGCCGCGTCCAGGCCGAGCCGGGCCGCCGCGCCGTGCGCGAGGTTCTGCACGAACACGTCCGCGTCCGCGACCAGCCGCCGCACCACCTCCAGGCCGCGCGGGTCCTTCAGGTCCAGCGCGATGGACTCCTTGCCGCGGTTGCACCACACGAAGTGCGAGGCGAGACCGCCGGCCGCCGTGTCGTAGCCGCGCGCGAAGTCGCCGCCGTCGATCCGCTCCACCTTGATGACCCGGGCGCCCAGGTCGGCGAGCTGCCGGGTCGCGAAGGGCGCGGACACGGCCTGTTCGACGGCGACGACGGTGATGCCCTCCAGGGGGAGCGGGAGATGGTCCATGGGGTGGATGATCTCCCCCCGCCGGCGGCTTTGTCAGCAGTGCGGAGTCACCCGGTCCGCGCGTAGCGGGCCACGGCGAGCGGCAGGAACACGGCGGTGAGCAGGAGGCACCAGGCGAGCGAACCGGCCACCGGGTGGGCCACCGGCCAGGCGGCGCCCTCCGGGACGGGCGCGTTGCCGAAGAGGTCCCGCAGGGCCGTGGTCACCGCGCTGATCGGGTTCCACTCGGCGAGCGTGCGCAGCCAGCCCGGCAGGTCGTCGGTCGGGATGTACGCGTCGGACAGCAGCGGCAGCACGAAGGAGGACGCGCCGAGCTGTCCGGCCGCCTCCTCGCTGCGGGTCATGAGGCCCAGGAGGATCCCGGCGCAGGTGCAGGCGAACCGGAAGAACAGCAGCAGTCCCACGGCACCGGCCGCGCCGGCCGCCGACCCCTCGATCCGCCAGCCCACCGCGAGCCCGGTCAGCAGCAGCGGCACCGTCCCGAGCGTCGTGACGACCAGGTCGGCGACCGCCTGCCCGAGGGGGACCGCGGCCCGGCTCACCGGCATCGTGCGCAGCCGGTCCGCCACGCCCCGGTGGGTGTCCTGGGCCGCCTGGAACATGCCGGTCATCAGCCCGCCGGCGGCGGTCGCGACGAGCAGCCCGGGCAGCAGGAAGGCGCGGTACTCCCGGCCGGGCACGGCCAGGGCGCTGCCGAACACATAGCCGAAGAAGAGCAGCATGTTGACCGGCATCAGCTGGGTCAGGACCGCCAGCCCCGGATTGTTGCGGACCCGGCGCAGCTGCCGGCCCGCCATGGCCAGCCCGTCGTAGGCGAGCGCGCTCACGCGGCGGCCTCCCCGTCGCGGGCGGACTTCCCGGTGAGCCGCAGGAAGACGTCGTCGAGGGTGGGCGGCCGGATGCCCGCGTCCAGCAGCGGCACACCGGCCGCGTCCAGGGCGCGCACCAGCCGGGGCAGGGTCAGCGTCGGGTCGGTGGTGACCGCGCCGACCGCGTTGCGTTCCCGGTCGAGCACGGGCTCCCGGCCGGTCAGCCGGTCGAGCACGGCCGCCGCCCGGGGCAGCGCCCCGGCGTCGGCGACCACCGCCTCCGCGTGCGACCCGATGACCGCCTTGAGCGCGGCGGGCGAGCCGGTGTGGGCGACCCGGCCCCGGTCCATCAGGGCGATGTCGTCGGCGAGCCGGTCGGCCTCCTCCAGGTACTGCGTGGTCAGCAGCACGGTCGTGCCGTCCGCCTTCAGCTCGCGCACGGCCTGCCAGATCCGGGCGCGGCTGGCCGGGTCGAGCCCGGTGCTGGGCTCGTCCAGGAAGAGCACGGCGGGACGGCGGACCAGGCTCGCGGCGAGGTCCAGCCGGCGCCGCATGCCCCCGGAGTAGGCGGACGCCCTGCGGTCCGCCGCCTCGGTCAGGCCGAAGCGTTCCAGCAGGTCGTCGGCGCGGGCGGCCGGCCCGCGCACCCGGTGCAGCCGGGCGAACAGCCGCAGGTTCTCCCGGCCGGTGAGGTCGCCGTCGACCGACGCGTACTGCCCGGTGACCCCGATCCGGCGCCGTACGGCCGCCGCCTCCCGCACCAGGTCGTGCCCGGCGATCCGGGCCGAACCGCCGTCCGGGCGCAGCAGCGTGGTCAGCAGCCGCACCGCCGTCGTCTTGCCGGCCCCGTTCGGACCGAGCAGCCCGCAGACCGTGCCCTCGGCGACGGCCAGGTCCAGCCCGCGCAGGGCCCGCACCGCGCCGAAGCGCTTCTCCAGACCTTCACTAAGTACGGCGTACGTAGTATCCATGCCGGGACCATACCGCACTACGTACGCCGTACGTAACTAGGATGGTGTCGAGGTGATCGATCCATGGCAGTCCGAGGGGCCGTACCCGAGGTGATCTGGGCGCGCCCCGAGCGCGCCGGCCGGGGCCCGAAACCGGCGTACACGCGCGAGGACATCGCCGCCGCCGCCGTCCGGATCGCCGACGAGCGGGGGCTCGACGCGGTGTCGATGCGGCACGTCGCCGCCGAACTGGGCTGCGGCACCATGTCGCTGTACAACTACGTCCCCCGCAAGGAGGACCTGTACGAGCTGATGGTGGACGCGGCCGGCGCCGAGCACGAGCCGTGGGAGCCGAGCGGGAACTGGCGGGCCGACATGCGCCGGGTGGCCCGGCAGACGCGCGAGCTGATGCGCCGGCACCCGTGGCTGCCGCGCCTGATGTCCCCCGTCTACGGCTTCAGCCCGAACGCCCTGCGCTATCTGGAGCACTGCCTGGCCTGCCTGGACCCGCTGGAGGCGCGGTACGGCACCAAGCTGGAGCTGATCGCCATGCTGAACGGCATGGTCACGACCTACGTCCGCAACGAACTCGACACCGCCGAGCGGGTCCGCGCCCTGCCCTGGTCCGAGGACGAGGAGAACGCGGCCCGCATCGCCTACCTGGGCGGCCGGCTCGCCACCGGCGCGTACCCGCGCATGGCGGCGGCGTTCACCGAGGACGCCGGGCCGATCGACCTGGAGGCGGTGTTCGAGCGGGCGGTGGAGCGGGTCATCGACGCGTTCGCGCCGCGCCGCGAGCCGTGACGGACCGGCAGCGGGCCCGGCGGCAGCTCGCCTTGGTGGCCGAGGCGCTGGAGGCGGCCCGGGCCGCCGGGATCCCGCTCTGGCTGCGGGGCGGCTGGGCCGTGGACTTCTTCCTCGGCGAGGTCACCCGCGACCACGGCGACATCGACTGGTTCGCCTGGGCGCGGCACGCCGGCGCCCTCGCCCGGATCCTCACCGGGCTCGGCCACACACCGGTGCCGGGGCCGCCCGCGGACCTCCAGCTCGACTTCGTCAAGGACGGCCTGGACAGCAGCTTCACCCTGATCGACCGGGACCCGGCCGGACGGGTCACCGTGGCCGGCGGGCCCTGGGCCGGCACGCCCTGGCCGGACGGGCTGCTCGGCACCGAACCCGGCCGCATCGGCGCGCTCCGGGCGCCCATCGTCGAGCCGCGCGTCCAGATCGAGATCAAGCGCATGATGCCCGTCTGGGACCCCTCCCGGCCCCGCCGCGCCAAGGACGCCGAGGACATCGCCCGGCTGGAATCCGCCCTGCGGTCCCGCGCGGCGCGCTAGAGCAGCGCGAACTGCCCCTCCGGACCCTCCTCCTGGTGGCCCAGCACCGAGGCGGGGCGGCGGGCGGAGTCCGGCACCGGCAGCACGCCCGCCCGCCGCAGCTCGCCCGCCGTCACCGCCGGCACCGGCCGCAACCCGGCCCGCGAGGCCCGCAGTTCCGCCAGCAGCGCCAGCACCGTGATCAGCTCCAGCAGCTCCGAGGTCCAGCCCTGCGGCCAGGCCGCCGGACGGATCGCGGCGAGCGTGCCCGGCCCGGCGGGACCGGTCCGGGCCGCGAACCAGGACTCCAGGACGCGGACCCCGGCCACCTCGAACTCCCATGCCTCGGCCGGGACGGGGGAGATCCGGCCCTCGTCCAGGTACAGGGCCTCCTCGCCGGGGTCGTACCGCAGGGTCTCCGGACGGCCCGGCAGGGGCGCGCGGACGTACGGCCGGCGGCCGCCCGGCAGCCGGGGCCGCTCCCCGTCCCGGCACATCAGCCACAGCGCCCGCCGGCCCCACTCCACTCCGGCCGCCCACAGCGCGGGGTCGTCGGTCAGCGGCACGGTGAGGTCGGGTCGGACGGCCGCCACGGTCCAGGCCAGCACGTCCGCCGCCGAGGGGCGCGCGCCCAGGCGGGCCGACAGGTGCTCCAGCAGGCCCGGGGCCAGGTTCGGTTCGCTGCCGTCGGGACGGCGGTACAGCGGGCGCACCCGGCCGGGGCGCAGGACCGGCAGGAGCGCGGTCGCGAGCAGCGGCAGGTCCGCGTCCCCGGTCTCGACCGTGAACACCTGCCGCGCGTCCGCCACCCGCCACAGCTCCGGGCGGGCCACGTCGATCAGCCGGTGGTCCGGGATCAGCCACCGCTCGTCGAACGGCGCGGCCAGCACCCGCACCGGCTCCGCGCAGGGCCCCTCGGCCCGCGCCAGCCGCCGCGTCCCCGCGGACTGACCGGGCAACTGGCCCACGGCCGAGGTGAGCGCACGCGCCCGGGTCGGCTCGAACAGCGCCTCCCGCTCCGCCCCCTCGGCCCTCAGCAGGGCGTCCCAGCGGGCCCGCAGCGAGCCGGGGTCGGCCGCCATCGGCCAGGCGCGACCCGGCCGCAACGGTGCGACGGACCACGGCATGAGGTCCGCCAGCGGCGGAGCGTCGTCGTGCGTCACGGTGGGCATCGTACGGCCTGGGGCGCCCCGGGATCAGGTGGCGTCGAGCGTGACGGTGAACGAGAACCGGTCCCCGCGGTAATGGATGACGGCCACGTCCAGCGCCCGCCCCGCGCTGTCGTACGTCACCCCGGTGTAGTGCAGGATCGGGCTCAGCAGCGGCACGTCGAGCAGCCGGGCCGTCTCCGGATCGGCGAGCCGCGCCTGCACCGTGTCGGTGATCCGGGCGATGTCGGCCTTCACCACGTCCCGCAGCACCTTCGTCATCGGCCAGCGCACCAGGTCGTCCGGGTCGATCCGCTCGGCCAGGTCGGGCCGGACGTGGTTGACGGCGTGATTGGTCGGCTCACCGGTCTTCTCGTCGCTGCGCAGCCGGTGGTACGCCGCCACCTCCCCGAGGTCCGGGAAGTACTCGGCGAGCGCGGCCGGCACCGGCACCCGGCCGTGCCCCAGCAGTTCGGTCGTCATCCCGGACTGCTGCGCCACGATCGCGTCCACCGAGCCCAGCAGCCGCACCGGCGCCCCGCGCCGCACCCCGGGCTCGATGAACGTGCCGCGCCGCCGGTGCCGGCTGATCAGCCCCTCGTCCTCCAGCTCCTTCAGCGCCTGCCGCATGGTCAGCACGCTCACGCCGTAGTGCTCCGCCAGCCGCTCCTCGGTGGGCAGCCGCAGCGGCTCCTCGGGGGAGCGGCCCAGTATCGAGGCGCGCAGCGACTGCGACACCTGGTACCACAGCGGCAGCTTGCGGTTCAGCACGATGGAGTCCGGGGCGAAGGAGGTCACGCCGCTATCCGTACCCGGCGGGGAACCTCCCGCGCAACGCCGGGCCTCACCCCCGGAAGTGCCGTTCGAGTCCCTGCCACACATCGTCGTAGCGCCGCTGGAGGTGGTCCGCGCCGGCCGCGTGCGGGGTGAGCGTCACCGGCCAGCGGGTCTCGAACATGAAGGCCAGCCCGTCGTCGACCTTGTGCGGCCGCAGCTCGGCCGCGCTCGCCCGGTCGAACGTGTCCCGGTCCGGGCCGTGCGCCGACATCATGTTGTGCAGCGAGCCGCCGCCGGGCACGAAGCCCTCCGCCTTGGCGTCGTAGGCGCCCTCGATCAGGCCCATGTACTCGCTCATCACGTTCCGGTGGAAGTACGGCGGCCGGAAGGTGTCCTCGCCCACCAGCCAGCGCGGCGCGAACACCACGAAGTCCACGCCGGCCAGGCCCGGGGTGTCCGACGGGGAGGTCAGGACCGTGAAGATCGACGGGTCGGGGTGGTCGTAGGAGATGGTGCCGATCACATTGAAGCGGCGCAGGTCGTAGACGTACGGCACATGGTTGCCGTGCCAGGCGACCACATCCAGGGGGCTGTGGTCGTAGGTGGCCGTCCACAGGTTGCCGCAGAACTTGTTCACCACCTCCACCGGGCCCTCGACGTCCTCGTACGCGGCGACCGGCGCCCGGAAGTCCCGGGGATTGGCGAGTCCGTTGGCGCCGATGGGCCCGAGGTCGGGCAGCCGGAACGGCGCGCCGTAGTTCTCGCACACATAGCCGCGCGCCGAGTCGTCCAGCAGCTCCACGCGGAAGCGCACCCCGCGCGGGATCAGCGCGACATGGGCCGGCTCCACGTGCAGCCGGCCGAACTCGGTGTGCAGCAGCAGCCCGCCGCTCTCGGGCACGATCAGCAGTTCGCCGTCGGCGTCGGAGAAGACCCGCTCCATCGAGGCGTCGGCGTGGTAGAGGTGCACGGCCATGCCGGTGCGCTGGGTCGCGTCGCCGTTGCCGCCCAGCGTCCACAGGCCGCCGAGGAAGTCGGTGCCGGCCGGGGGCTTCGGCAGCGGGTCCCAGCGCAGCCGGTTGGGGTCGGGCACCGTCTCCGTGAAGGGCGCCGTGCGCAGCGCGCCGTTGCCGGTGCGGGTGAACGGCGGATGGGCGGCCGAGGGGCGGATGCGGTACACCCACGAACGCCGGTTGTGCGCGCGCGGCTCGGTGAACGCCGTACCGCTCAGCTGCTCGGCGTACAGGCCGAGCGGTGCGCGCTGCGGCGAGTTGCGGCCCTCGGGCAGGGCGCCCGGTACCGCCTGTGAGGCGTGTTCGTTGCCGAACCCGGTCAGGTACGACAGCCCCTCGGCGGTCTTCCGTGCTCCCCCGCGTTCGAACACGCTCGCGCGGGAGGTGCCCCCATCGCTCATGATCGCTCCTTGTGCTGCCGATTCCTATGCATCACCGTAGGAATGAGTGGGGGCCCGCGCAAGAGGGATCCCGGTCCTCCCTCCGGGGTAGGGCGCGAACCAGACCTGAGGCGGATCCGGGGCGTGGGGGCGCTGCTCTACGCTCCGGATCATGTCGTGGAAGAAATGGACGCGCGGGCGGCTCACCGCGCTCGTGGTGTGCGTCCTGCTGCCGTGGGGAGCGGCGGCCTGCGCAACCGGTGAGGCGCACGAGGGCACGGTCTCGCCCTCGCCCGTGGGAAAGGTGCTGGACACCACCGACGAGACCGGCCGCAACCTGCGGGAGGTGCCCGCGCGGAACGCGCCCGCGGTCGCCGTCGAGGTCACGCCGGACCCGGCCGGCGGCTGGGACGTCCGGCTGGACCTGCGCCACTTCCGCTGTTCCGCGCCGGGGGCCCGGCAGGCCGCCGCCCTCGGGCGCGGGGTCGTCCACCTCCTCGTCGACGGCCACCGCGTCGCCCGGCTGCACACCCCCGCCTACCACCTGGCCGCCGGCCGCGTCCCGCACGGCACCCACCAGGTCACCGCCCGGTTGTACGCCGACGACGGCACGGTGTGGGCCGTCCACGGCAAGCCGGTCGAGAACACCGCCGACATCACCGTCTCGGACGCGGAAACGACCGGAAGCCCCGCACCCGGCGGGCCCGCGCCGACCACCCGGGGCAAGTGAGCCCGACCGGCACGCGAGACCGTGTGCGCCGGGCGCCGGGGCGGCGGCGGGGCCGGCCCGTCGGTGCGGGCGGGTGCGCCGGGGTCCGAGCGGGGCGGGGTTCGAGTGGGGCGGGCATCCGTCTCCGTACTCTGAGGCAAGGTTCACCTCACTTCGGCGGAAAGGCATCATGAAGCCCGTGCCCCATGCGACATCGCTCCGTCGCGCGCCCGTCCAGCGGCGCAGCGCCGAGCGGCTCACCAGGATCCTGGACGCCTGCGCCGGCCTCCTCGACGAGGTCGGCTACGACGCCCTGAGCACCCGCGCCGTCGCCCAGCGCGCCGGCGTCCCCATCGGCTCGGTCTACCGGTTCTTCGGCAACAAGCGGGAGATGGCCGACGCCCTCGCCCAGCGCAACCTGGAGCGGTACGCCGAGCGCGTCACCGAGCGGCTGGGCAAGGCCCGCGCGGGGGACTGGCGGGCCGCCATGGACGCCGTCCTGGACGAGTACCTCGCCATGAAGCGCACCGCGCCCGGCTTCTCCCTGGTCGACTTCGGCAACCAGATCCCGGTCGGCTCCCGCCACGGCGAGCCCAACACCCGCGTCTCCGACCGGCTCACCGAACTGCTCGCCGGCTATCTCGCCCGCACCCCGGACGCGGAGCTGAGGCGGGTCTTCCTGGTCGCGGTGGAGAGTGCCGACACCCTCGTGCAACTGGCCTTCCGGCTCGACCCGCAGGGGGACGAGGCGGTCATCGCCGAGACCCGGGAGCTGCTGCGGGCCTACCTGGCACGCGTACTCGACTGAACGACCCCGTGCCTGACCTGGACTTTTGCGCTTATTGCTCGCGCGTCAACATCTTGTTAACGCCGGTTGAACGGACCTAACGTCATCGCACCGCCGACCCACAGGTGGGATGTTCAAGGGCGAACGTTAGGTATCCACTCATGCTGACCATCCTCGGCTTCGCCATGATCGCGACCTTCCTGGTCCTGATCATGCTGAAGAAGATGTCGCCGATCGCGGCGCTCGTGCTCGTCCCCGCGCTGTTCTGCGTGTTCGTGGGCAAGGGCGGCAAGCTCGGCGACTACGTCATCGACGGCGTCACCGCCCTCGCGCCCACCGCGGCGATGCTCATGTTCGCGATCGTCTACTTCGGCGTGATGATCGACGTCGGCCTCTTCGACCCCGTCGTCCGGGGCATCCTGAGGTTCTGCAAGGCCGATCCGCTGCGGATCGTGGTCGGCACGGCGGTCCTCGCCGCGATCGTCTCCCTGGACGGCGACGGCTCCACCACCTTCATGATCACCGTCTCGGCGATGTACCCCCTCTACAAGCGCCTGAAGATGTCCCTGGTCGTGATGACCGGCGTCGCCGCCATGGCCAACGGCGTGATGAACACGCTCCCCTGGGGCGGCCCCACCGCCCGCGCCGCCACCGCGCTGAAGGTGGACGCGAGCGACATCTTCGTCCCGATGATCCCGGCCCTCGCCATGGGCCTGCTGTTCGTGCTCGTCCTCGCCTACGTCCTCGGCCGCCGCGAACGGGCCCGGCTCGGCGTGCTCGCGCTGGACGAGGTGCCGGTGCAGGAGACCGAGGCGGTGCTGGTCGGCGCCGGTTCCCCCGCGCGCGCCGGGAGCCCGGGCACCGGCGGGGACCTCCCCGGCGAGGCCGCCGACGACGGCCTGCAGGGCCTGGACCCGGACCGCCCCACCCTGCGCCCGAGGCTGTACTGGTTCAACGCGCTGCTCACGGTCGTCCTGCTGACCGCCATGATCATGGAGTGGCTGCCGATCCCGGTACTGTTCCTGCTCGGCGCGGCCCTCGCCCTGACCGTCAACTTCCCGCACATGCCGGACCAGAAGGCCCGGATCGCCGCCCACGCCGAGAACGTCCTCAACGTCTCCGGCATGGTCTTCGCCGCCGCCGTCTTCACCGGCGTCCTCCAGGGCACCGGCATGGTCGACCACATGGCGAAGTGGCTGGTGCACAACGTCCCCGACGGCATGGGCCCGCACATGGCCGTCGTCACCGGGGTGCTGAGCATCCCGCTCACCTACTTCATGTCCAACGACGGCTTCTACTTCGGCGTCCTGCCGGTGCTCGCCGAGGCGGGCCACGCGCACGGCGTCTCCTCCCTGGAGATCGCCCGCGCCTCGATCGCCGGCCAGCCGCTGCACATGTCCAGCCCGCTCGTCCCGGCCGTCTACGTCCTGGTCGGCATGGCCAAGGTGGAGTTCGGCGACCACACCCGGTTCGTGGTCAAGTGGGCCGCGCTCACCTCCCTGGTGGTGCTCGGCTCGGCGCTCCTGTTCGGCATCGTCTGATCACCCGGGAAGGACCGCGCCCATGGCGCCCGGTGGGAACCGCGGCTGGCTGCTCCGCCTCGTCATCGCCTTCGGCTGCGCACAGGGGGCGGTGTCGATGGCCCGCCCCGCCGTCTCCTACCGGGCCCTCGCGCTGGGCGCCGACGAACGGGCGGTCGGCGTCATCGCCGGTGCCTACGCCCTGCTGCCGCTGTTCGCCGCCGTGCCGCTCGGCCGCCGTACCGACCACGGCCGCTGCGCGCCCCTGCTGTCCGCGGGCGTCGTCCTCATCGCGGGCGGCTGTGTCCTGAGCGGGCTGGCCGGCACCCTGTGGGCGATGGCCCTGTGGAGCGGGGTGACGGGACTCGGCCACCTGTGCTTCGTGATCGGCGCCCAGTCGCTGGTGGCCCGCCGGTCCGCGCCCCACGAACAGGACCGGAACTTCGGCCACTTCACCATCGGCGCCTCCCTCGGCCAGCTCGTCGGCCCGCTCGCCGCGGGTGCCCTCGTCGGCGGCCCCGGCCTGGCGCGCAGCAGCGCGCTCGCCCTGCTCACGGCGGGCGCGGGCGCCGCCGTCGCGTTCACCGCGCTGTGGCGGATCGAGGACCGCGCGGCCGCCGACGCGCGCCCGCCGCGCGGCGGGCGGGTGCCGGTCGCGGGCATCCTGCGTGCCCGGGGCGTGCCCGCGGGCATGCTGATCAGCCTCTCGGTGCTGTCCGCGACCGACATCCTCACCGCCTACCTCCCGGTGGTCGGCGAGCACCGGGGCATCGCCCCCGCGGTGATCGGCGTCCTGCTCGGCCTGCGGGCCGGTGCCACCATCGCCTGCCGGCTCGTCCTCACCCCGCTGCTGCGGCTGCTCGGCAGGCCCGCGCTGCTCACCGTGACGTGTCTGCTGGCGGCCCTGCTGTGCGCGGGGACGGCGCTGCCGGTGCCGGTGTGGGCGCTCGGCGCGATGCTCACGCTCCTCGGCTTCTGCCTGGGCGTGGGGCAGCCGCTGTCGATGACGACGGTGGTGCGGGCCGCGCCGGTGGAGGCCCGCTCCACCGCGCTCGCCCTGCGGCTGACCGGCAACCGGCTCGGCCAGGTCGCCGCCCCGGCCGCCGCGGGCCTGGTCGCCGGGGTGGCGGGGGCGGCGGCGCCGTTCGTGTTGCTCGGCGGCCTGCTGCTGGTCTCCTCGGGGGTCGCGCTGCGCTCGCCCGGGCAGGCCCGGGAGGGGGCCGGGCGGGTGACGCAGGAGCGTCGCGGGGGCCCGGGACTGCGCCGCACGAGCGATATCTGACGGCGCGCCCGGCGCCGTTGCCGGGGTCCGCGGGGGTCATGGGGCAGTGTCCAGGCGAAAGAGCGATTTGTATGAAAATCGTCTGAATCCGGAGGATCGCGCATGCCCACCCTGACACTCCCCCGTGCAGCCGGCTCCCGCGCGGGTGCCACCGTCGTCCTCACCGCCCTCGCCGCGGCGGGCGCGTCGTGGGTGGCGGCGCCGAACGCGGCGGCCCAGGGGGAGAACGGCGACATCAGGATCCACAACGCCCGCTCGACCAACCCCCCGTCGTTCATCGGCTCGGCCAAGGACGATCCGGTGGTCTGCAAGTTCTTCCTGGAGGCCGTCAACTTCGACACCCTGACCAGCATCGCGTACACGATCACGCCGCAGCCCCCGCTGCCCACCGCCGCCACCGTGACCGGCATCATCCAGCTCGCCGGCGGCGCCGGGCACACCGATCCGCTGGGGCTGGCGGACGGGCAGTACAAGATCAGCTGGACCGTGGGGGCGCCCCCGGCCCTGAAGGAGAAGGTCTTCCGCGTCAACTGCCACGACGGCAAGGCGGAGGGCGCGCCCGGCGGCCAGATCGAGGACCACCAGCAGCACGACGGGGAGCACCAGGACAACGGGTCCTGGGGGCAGGGCGACCACGACGGCCCGCACGGCGGTGTGCACGCGGGCGGCGGCGGTCTCATCGACACGGCCGCCGCGTACTCCCCGGTGGCCGCCGCGGCGGCCGTGGGCCTGGTCGCGGTCAGCGCCGCCGTGTACGTCCGGCTGATCCGCCGCCGGCCCCATGGCGCCGCGTAGGCGGCGCAGGCCCTGGTACCGGACCCGCGCCTACCGGCTGGCGAGGACGGCCGTGCTGGTGGCCGTCCTGGTGACGGTCGGCTCGCGCTGCGGGGGACACGACAGACCGGCCGTGGCCGGCCGGGCGGGCGGGGGGGGGGGGGGGGGGGGGGGGGGGGGGGGGGGGGGGAGCACCTCCCCCCCCCCCCCCCCCCCCCCCCCCCAGCGGCGACCCCCAACAGTAGAAAAAAAAACCCTCCCCCCACCCCCTCCCCCCCCACCCCCGC
>NZ_JBVJOT010000048.1:0-67082 GCF_055583025.1 Streptomyces sp. NPDC104831 | reverse complement strand
GAGCGAGGAGGCGACACCCCCGGTGACGAAGATGTGCTTGGTCGTCGTGGATTTGGGCGGCATGGCCAAGAGGGGGCTCCCGTGGTCGCTGGCGGAGGGACGGCAGGGCTCACCGGGGCGAGTCGCTCGCGGCGGAGCCGTGTGCGGAGACGTGCGTGAGGATCTCCGTGTCGCAGTCGAGGATGTGCGGCAGTGCTCCGAGCGTGCCGACGATGAAGCCGTACAGACCGGTCTCGTCCTCGACACACACGTCCGCGAGGATGTTGTGACGCCCTGTCACGGCGGCGCAGAAGCGCACGTCCCCGCAGGCGGACAAGGCGGTACCGACGGTTTCGAGGCCCGCCGGGTGGACCTTCAGCCGCACGCGCGCCGTCACGGGACGGCCCAGGACGGCCGGATCGGCGGCGGTACGCAGGCGCAGCACCCGGCGTTCCAGCAGGGAGGCCACCCGGCGTCCCGCCGTGGCGGTGGAGAAGCCCAGCTCCTTGCCGAGGTCGGTGAGGCTGATCCGGGCGTTCCTCCGCAGGACCTCGGCCACCCGCCGTTCGGTCGGCGTGAGGTCGTGCCGGCGCGGGGGTCCGGGCAGGGGCTGGACCAGGCTTGCCCGCAAGCGCTTCTCCTCCTCTGCGGTCAGGACGGGGGCGTGCCACTCGGCCTCGGTGCGAAACGTGCGCAGGGTGATGTGTGTTCCGAGCACCACGGCGTCGGGCAGGCCGGGCGTCTCCCGCAACGGTGAGGGCAGGCGCGGCCGTCCCCTCACGAGCAGGTGGCACCACACGAGGCCCGCCCCTCCGCTCACGACGGCGACGTTAAGCACTTCCGGATGCCTTGCCAATCCTTGGCAGACATTTTCCAGACAATCGCTTGCGGTCCGCATCCGCATGTGGGCGGCGTACCCGAACCCGCTGTGCAGGGGGTCGAGATCGGCCGTACAGCGGATGAGGCCCGCGTCCAGGAGCCGCTGGAGGCGCCGCGCCACCGAGCGTTCATGCTCCCCGAATATGCGCCCGACCTCTGCCACCCCGGCGCGGGGGTTGATCTGGAGTGCTGCCACGATGCGCCGGTCAAGGTCGTCACAGATGTCTGGATCGTTCATCACGCGGCAATGATGGCAGGATCTTTATCAGAAAACATAGAGATCTTGTCGGCTTCGATCACCTGGGGCAGACTTGCAGCCCCATCGCCGAACCGGCGCCTGGCGGGCTGGTCTCATGCGACCTGCCTGTACGGGCCGAAAGGACAGGGCCCTTGTTAGGCGAGAGCACCACCGCAGCAGTCCAGGACCCCGTGACCTCCAGTGCGTTCCGCTCCGTTCTGGGACGCTTCTGTTCCGGCGTCACCGTCGTCACCGCCGTGGGGCCCGCGGGCCCCGCCGGATTCACCTGCCAGGCGTTCTCGTCGCTCTCCCTCGACCCGCCGCGCGTCGTCCTCTGCGTCAGCCGTACCTCGACCAGCTGGCCGGTGATCAGGAGCAGCGCGTCCTTCTGCGTCAACGTGCTGGCGGAGGAGCAGCGTTCCCTGTGCGAGCGGTTCGCGCGCTCCGGCGGTGCCAAGTTCGACGGCGTGGCCTGGACCGCGTCACCGGACGGCGCGCCCCGCCTGGAGGGCGCGACGGCGTGGATCGACTGCCGCGTGCACACCGAGCACGACGGAGGCGATCACCTCGTGGTGATCGGTGACGTGCGCCGGGTCGAGGCGTCGGCCGACGCGCCGCGGCCCCTGCTGTACCACCGCGGCCGGTACGCGCGGATAGCCGACGCCTCCTGACGCCGCGCGCCCGGCGGCGGATCCTCCGCCACGGCACGCGGCGCCGCTTCCCCCCTCTTCTCCCCCGCTCCACCGGTACGGCCGCGCGCACCCCGCGCGGCAGCGGTACCGCGCACCATGCTGCCCGCTTCCGGGCCTGTCCACCGGAATCGTCAGCCGGACGGAAGTCATCACCCCCCGTAGCAGAAGGAGTGACCACGTCATGGAATCGAAGCAGGGAACCCGCGCCCAGGAGACGCCCGCACGAGAGAACGGCCTGCTCCAAGGACTGGACGTCTTCGTGGGCGGACCGATCCAGCACGCCATCCTGGCGGACGGGTTCGTCGGTCACCTGCAGGACGCGATCACGACGGCGATCGGCATCGCCCGGGACAACGGAGCCAATGTCTTCTCGGCGCACGTCGTGGAGAAGTTCGGGGCCGAGACGGCGTCCTTCACCCCGGAGCAGGTCTCCGTGCGCGACTTCCGCTGGATGAGGAAGTGCGACGTCTTCGTGCCCGTCCTGCCGGTGCTGGAGGACAACACCCTGCGACGCACGGACGGCACCCACGTCGAACTCGGCTGGGCCACCGCCCTCGGGCGCCCCATCGTCCTGATCACCAAGCAGCCGTTCGTCGACTCCGCGAGCCACCTCCTCAAGGGCCTCCACCGCGTGGGGGCCGTCCAGGCCATCGACTTCGACGAGTTCACCGAGAAGCCGGCCCTGCTCATCGACGCCGTGCTCGCCGCCACCGAGCGGCAGCGCGAGGCCGTCAGCGCGAGTCTTGTGGCCTGACCGGCACCCGCCTGCACACCGCCACCTGCCTCATCCACCGGACGGAGTCATCGAGTGCCTGACGTGTCGATATTAGGCCTGTCGCTGGCCAATCCCGTGATAGTCGGTTCCGGACTGCTGACGGACCAGGAACGCAACATCCGCCGGCTCATCGAGCGGGGCGCCGGAGCGGTCGTCACCAAGACCATCCACCCCAACCCGCCGCAGGGTCTCGACGAGCGGATCATCCGGCTGCCCGTCGGCATGCTCAACAGCACCACCTACTCCAAGCGACCGGTCGACCACTGGCTGGGGGTCCTGCGTTCGTTCGCCGAGGACCGGCTGCCGGTCATCGCCTCGCTGCACGCCGACAGCCCGGCCGAACTCGCCGCTCTGGCCAAGGACGTCGAGGCGACCGGGTGCCAGGCCCTGGAACTCGGCATCTCCTGCCTCAACGAGGAGGAGGGGCTGGAGGACGACAACCCCGACCGGGTCTACGCCTACACCTCCGAGACCCGCGGCAGGACGGCGCTGCCCCTGTCCGTCAAGCTCGCCGTCGGCGAAGGGCTCCAGGACCGGGTGCGTGCCGCCATCGCGGGGGGAGCGGACGCCATCACCCTGAGCGACACCATCGGCGGCGCGGCCGTGTCCCCCGCGACCGGAGGGCTCGAACTCGGCGGTGTCTTCGGCTACTCGGGCCCCGGCCTCAAGCCGCTCGTCATCGCCGCCGTCTGGCAACTGCGCAAGAGGGGCGTCGAGTTGCCGATCATGGGCTGCGGCGGAGTCACCAGCGGCCGCGACGTGGCCGACTACCTCAGCGTCGGCGCGAACGTGGCCCAGGTGTACACGGCGCTGCACACCGACATGTACGAGACGCTCGAACGCATCGTGGCGGAGACCCGGGACCTCGTCGCCGCTCCCGCCACGGCCCGAAGCGGCGCGCAAGCACGCGAGGGGGCGGCGCTGTGACCTCCCGTCACCCGGGCGCGCCGCTCCTCACCGACCTGACCAGCGCCCAGGTCGCCGACGCCGTGCGCGGGCGCACCGTCGTGTGGCCCATCGGGGCGATAGAGCAGCACGGCCCGCACCTGCCGCTGTCCGTCGACCTGATCCTGGCGGAGGCCTTCGCCGCCGAGATCGCCGGGGAACTCGACGCGTTCACCCTGCCCGCACAGGCCATCGGCGCACGCTCCCTGCCGCAGAGCGGTGGCGGGCTGTACTTCCCCGGCACGGTGTACGTGGCCGGTGACACCCTCGTCCGCTTCCTGCGCGAGACGCTCACGGCCCTGGTGGCGCTCCCCATGGCCCGGCTGATCGTGGTCAACGGGCACTACGAGAACGAGCCGTTCCTCTTCGAGGCCCTGGACCAGGTGCGCGAGCAGGGTCTGCTGGACAGCACCGAGGTGTTCGCCTTCAGCTGGTGGAGCCTGGTCCGCGACACCTGGACCGATGCGGAGATCCGCGCGTTCCCCGGCTGGCACGCCGAGCACGCGGGAGTCACCGAGACGAGCCTCATGCTCCACCTGCGGCCCGATCTCGTCACCGACGAACGTCCCGACCACGACAACCCGCCCCGGGCGGGCGTCTACCTGCACCCCGTCGACGTGGCACAGACCACCCACCACGGAGTCCTCTCCTCCACCTCCGGCTCCGACGCCGGCCTGGGGGAGAAGCTGCTGCGCCATGTCGTGGACGAGGCGACGGCCATGGTGCGCGAGGGCACGGGACTGCTCTTCGCGCAGACCCGTCCGGACCGCCGCCCGGACGCACAGCACCGAACCGCCGCACGCCCCGAAGGGAGACCACGGCCGTGACCCGGAAGTTCCACCTCGCCTGTATCTTCAACTTCACGCCGGACGACTGGCAGGGCCCCTTCGGCAGCGGAGGCTCCCCGTGGGACGGCAGGTTCCACACGGAGGTGGCCCAGGCGCTCGAACGCGCCTGCTTCGACTACGTGATCATCGAGGACAAGCTGATGGTCCCGGAGAGCTACGGCGGTTCCGCCGAGCGGGCGCTGCGGCAGGGCATGGTCGTCCCCAAACACGATCCGGTCCCCCTGGCCGTCGCGATGGGCCTGGCCACCTCCCACCTGGGCATCGTCGCCACCCTGTCCACGCTGGCCTACCCGCCGTTCATGACGGCGCGCCTCGCCTCGACGATGGACAGCATGCTCGGCGGGCGCTTCGGCTGGAACATCGTCACCAGCGCCGAGGACCTGGCCGCACAGAACTTCGGCCTGCGGAAGCTGCCGCCGCGCGACGTGCGGTACGCCATGGCGGACGAGTACGTCGACGTCGTACGGCAGCTCTTCGCCTCCTGGGACGAGGACGCCGTCGTGCTCGACCGGGAGAACGGCGTCTACGCCGACCACACCAAGGTCCGCCCGATCCACTTCGAGGGCGAGTACTACAGCGTGCGCGGTCCGCTGAACACCGTGCCCTCCCCGCAGCACCGGCCCGCCTTCGTGCAGGCCGGCGCCTCCCCCCGCGGCCGGGTCTTCGCCGCGCGCAACGCCGACTCGGTCATCGCCATCGCCAACGGTGTGGTCGGCATGAAGGAGTTCCGCGACGACGTGCGCAAGCACGCCGAGGCGGCCGGCCGGGACCCCGACGACGTCAAGGTGCTGTTCTGCGTCACTCCCACGCTCGGCGAAACCGAGCAGGACGCGCGGGACAAGCACCAGCGGATGATCTCCTCGCCCCAGTTCATCCACGACATCCTCGCCGAGACCTCCGCGCTCACGGAGATCGACTTCGCCCGGTTCGACCTGGACGAGCCACTGCCGTACCGGCTGGAGACCAACGGGGAACAGGGGTCGCTGGACCAGCTCCAGCAGTGGGGCAGTGGCAAGACACTGCGGGAACTGGTGATGGACGCCGCCGGCGGGCTGGTCTCCTCGGTGGAACTCATCGGCACGCCCGACCAGGTGGCGGAGCGGATGGGCGAGGTGATGGAGGAGGTCGGCGGCGACGGGTTCATGCTCACCACCCCGGTGCTCCGGCTGAACCGCCGCTGGGTCGCCGACGTCACCGACGGTCTCGTGCCCGCGCTCCAGCGGCGCGGACTGACCCGGGCCGCGTACACGCCCGGCCAGACCTTGCGGCAGAACCTCGCGGAGTTCTGAGCCGGCCTGCCGGGGGCGCCCCCGGCGAGGTCCACCGCATCCCGCGACAGCCGTCCGGTCCCTGCGCGGCCGCCCACCGTACCCCGGTCAGGCGGACGCGCCGGGACCGGACGGCGCGTCACAGCGGACCGTGTCGCGGTACCAGCGGCCCCACGCGTCCAGTTGCTCCGTGATGGAGTCCAGCGTGTGGCCGACGTCGGTGAGGGCGTACTCGACCCGCGGCGGCACCTCCCGGTACACGGTCCGCTCCACCAGCCCGTCCGCCTCCAGCTCCCTCAGCTGACGGGTCAGCATGCGCTGCGTGACACCCGGCAGCGCGCGCCGCAACTCGCCGAAGCGGTGCGTGCCCGAGACCAGCTGTTTGAGAATGGCCAGTTTCCAACGGCCACCGAGCAGTTCCATGGCGAACTCGACCGCACAGTGATCCGAGGCTTCCTCCACCTTGGAACGCATCCCCGACCTCCATTGGTATACAGCGTGGTACTAGGTGACACGAATGACCGTACTTGCAAGCCGCGTCGGTACTTACGGAAGCTGAGAACATGACGGAGAGCAAGGCGCCCGCCGCGGCCGGATCAGCGGGCGGGAAGAAGAGTGCGGACCGCTCGACGAACACCGGGGGGCCGGCGCGGCCGGACCTCCCCGCGCGTCAGCGGTGGCTGGTCCTGGCCGTGGTGTCGGGCAGCCTCTTCCTGTGCGGCATCGACCTCACCGTCCTGCACGTGGCGGTGCCGAGCCTGAGCCGGGACCTGGAACCGAGCCCCGCCCAGTTGCTGTGGATCGTGGACGTCTACTCCCTGACGCTCGCCGCCCTCCTGGTCACCTGCGGCACCCTCGGCGACCGCATCGGCCGGCGCCGCATGGTGCTCAGCGGCTTCGTCACCTTCGGCGTCGCCTCCGCCGCGGCCGCCTTCTCGACCTCGACCGCACAGCTCATCGCGGCCCGTGCCGCGCTCGGCGTCGGCGCGGCGATGATCATGGCGTCCACCGTGGCCATCATCCGGGTGGTCTTCCCCGACGACCGCGAGCGCGCCGTCGCCCTCGGCATCTGGACCTCCGCGCACAGCGTCGGGGCCACCATCGGCCCGCTGGCGGGCGGTCTGGTCACCGAGAAATGGGGCTGGGGAGCGGTGTTCCTCATCAACGTCCCCATCATCGTGGTCATCCTGGCCGTCGGTGCCCGCGTCATCCCCGAGTCGCGCAACCCCGAACCCCGCCGCTGGGACGTGGCCAGCGTCGCGCTGTCGGTGGCCGGTCTGGCGGGCGTCGTCTACGCGCTCAAGCAGGCCGGCGAACACGCCGGGCTGAACACCGTGATCGTCGTCACCGGACTCGTCGGAAGCGCCCTGATCTACGCCTTCGTCCGGCGGCAACGGCGCATCGCCGAGCCGCTGCTGGACTTCACCCTCTTCCGCGAACGCCGTTTCACCACCGCCACGCTGTGTGTCATCGGCTGCTTCGGCAGCTACGTCGCCCTGCTGTTCTTCCTCACCCAGTGGCTCCAGCAGGTGGGCGGTTACTCGCCGCTGCGTGCCGGGCTCGCGCTGATGCCGCTGGCGGGCGCCAACGCCCTCGGCGCGGTCACGGCCCCCTGGGCGGCGAACCGGTGGGGCAACCGCTGGGCGCTGACCGGTGCGCTCTCCCTGTTCGCCGTCGCGTACGCCGCCATCGCGGCCGTCGGCGACACCGCGCACTACGGCGTCCTGCTCGTCCCGCTGCTCGCCGCGGGGTACGGCGCCGGCATCGTCATGACCCTGGGCGCCGATTCCATCATGGGTGCCGCGCGGCCCGAGCGGTCCGGGGAGGCGGCGGCCATCCAGGAGACGTCCTTCGAACTCGGCGCGGGACTCGGTGTCGCCGTCCTCGGCACCGTCCTGACCGCCGTGTACCGCACGGGCCTGCCGCAGGTGCCGGGCCTGTCCGCAGAGCAGCGGGCCCGGGCGCGGGAGTCGTTCGCCGCGGCGGAGGACGTCATGACACACGTGCCGTCCGGGACCGCCCGCGAGGTGCTGCACTCGGCGCAGCACGCCTACGACCGGGGCTTCACCGCGGTGTCCGTGATCGCGGCGGTGGGCCTGGCGGGCACCGCGCTCATGGCGGCGACCCTGCTCCGCCCCCGCCGGGGCACCGAGCGGACCGGCGGGCACTGAGCACCGGAGGGGGCGACCCGGCCCCTGCGGGGGACCGAGCGGCCCGGCGTGGCGGATACGGGCACGGCCGTCCCCCGAACCGGCCCTGCCGGCGTCGGACGAGGCGCCCGGCGACGCCTGAACCACCGCCCCGGACGCCCGCGGACCGCGGCGGATCGCTCACGCCGGACGCTCGATGCGGCACGACCCCCGGTCCGTGCCCGTGGCGTCGTGCGGGCGCGTGCCGGCCGGTACCGAACGCCGGTGATCGCCTACTGCCGGTGCGGCCGGGGGACGTTGATCACCATGGGGCGGAGGTGAAGTGCGCCCTCCTGGGAGAGGCTCGCCGCCTGGTCCTGTAGCTCGACGAGGAGTGTGTCGGCCCGAAGCTTCTTCGCCTGGGTCTTGCGGCTGTCGCCCGTGGCGTTCCAGAGGTCGATCGGATACCAGCCGACGATGTGGATACCCGCGTCCGTTCCCGCTTCCGGCAGGCAGCGACCCGCCAGCTGTTCCGCCTGAGCCGTCGGAACCCCGGGATTCCAGCCGGTCACCTCAGTCGTGTCCTGCTCGGCGGGCGACCGCCGATGCCGCCGCCGCCGCGAAGGCGATGAAGGCGCAGACCAGCCAGACCGTCACGTAGCCCGATTCGGCCGGTGCCCCGTCGCCCGGTCCCGGTCTCGCCGACGAGGCCAGCAGGGTGGCGATCACACCGCCCGCGACCGCGCCACCGAGCGTTTTGGCGTTGTTGTACAGGGCGGTGGTCACACCGGTACGGGACGGGTCACTGCTCTCCGCGATCACGGTGGGCAGGGCGCCCAGCGCCACTCCCGTCCCGAGTCCCGCGAGGATCCTCGCCGCCACCAACTGCCACAGTTCGGTGTGCAGGACGGCCGTGACCAGGAAACCGGCGCCGATCGTCACGAACGCGAGCACCAGGGCCGGGACGTAGCCGAGCCGTCCGGCGATGCGTGCCGTGAGCGAGGAGGTGACGACTGCCGTCACAGCCGCCGGCAGGGCCACGAGGGAGATCCCCAGCGCCGAGAGCCCGAAGCCGTACCCGGTGCGGTCGGGATCGGCGGCCAGGAACGTGGCGTCGGGCGACAGGCTGCCGAAGTACAGCACACCGAAGGCGGCCGCGCCCACGAAGAACGGCGCGACCCCCCGGTCGGCCAGCGCCCGGACGTCCACCAGCGGCGCCGTCGTGCGCCGTTCGACCAGCACCCACGCCATGGCGAGGACGACGGCGAGGAGCAGGCGGCCCAGCACCGCCGCGGACAGCCAGCCGTCCTCCTTCGCGGTGGAGACCCCGGACAGGAGCGACACCATGGTCAGGCTCAGCAACACCGCACCCGGCCAGTCGAGCCGGCCTTCGGCGGTGCGTGCCGACTCCGGGATGAGGAGGCAGGAGACGGGAACGCACACTGCGGCGAGCACCACCGGGACCAGCAAGGTGGTCCGCACGTCTCCCGTGACCTCGTCGACCGCGCCCATGACGACTCCGCCGAGCAGGGTGCCGAGGGCGAGGGCTCCGACGAGCCACGCGATCGCGGAGCGGGCCTTGTCGACCGGCAGCCGGTCGCGGACCAGGGCGATCTCCAGGGGCAGCAGGGCGGCCAGGGGCCCGAGCAGCACCCTGCCCACGATGAGCACCGGCGTGGTCGGGGCGAACGCCGTGAGCAGGGAGCCGGCGGCGACGCAGACGAGCACGAGGCGCAGCACCCTGCGGTGGCCGTGCAGATCACCCAGCCGGCCGAGGACCGGGACCGACACGGCGGCGGCGAGCAGTTGCGCGGAGATCACCCACGTCAGTTCGGCATCGGGGATGCCGAGTTCGTGCCCGATGTCCGGCAGCAGCGGGGTGATCCCGCCCTGGAGGAAGCCGCTCGTCAGCTCGAAGAGCACCAGCAGGCCGACGACGGCGCCCACGGACGCGGAACGCTCCGGGCTCGCGGCGGCCGTGACGGTGGAGGGTGTGGGACCGGTCGCGCTCACGAGCCCTCCTCGCCGGTTGCCCCAAGGCGGCCGGCGGCGAGTTCGGCGAGCAGTACGGCCGCGTGGAGCACGGCACGGTCGTCGAAGACGGCGCGGGGCGAGTGGTTGTACGGGGCCGCCGCCGGGTCGCGGTCCGGTGGGCAGGCGCCGAGGCCGAGGTACGCACCCGGCACCTGGTCCAGCACGAAGGAGAAGTCCTCGGACCCGGTCAGCGGTCGCGGCGCCTCGAACGCGCGGTCCGCGCCGAGGAGGTCACGTGCGGTGCGGAGCGCGAAGGCGGCCTCGGCCGGGTCGTTGACGGTGACCGGGTAGTTCTCCTCGTAGTCGATCGCGACGTCCACGCCGTGTGCGGCGGCGACACCGCGGACGGTCCGCTCGATCCCCGCCCTGACCTTCGCCTGGGTCTCCCGGGAGAAGGACCGTACGGTCGCCTCGAACTCGGCGCTCTCCGGGATCACGTTGCCCGCGGAGCCGGCGTGCAGCGAACCCACCGTCACCACCGCCGGGTCGAAGACGTCCACCGTGCGGGTGACCATCGTCTGGAGGGCCGTGACCATCTCGCACACGGCGGGCACGGGATCCTTCGCGGAGTGCGGTGACGATCCGTGGCCGCCCGCGCCGTCGACCCGGACCGTGACCGCGTCGGACGCCGCCAGCATCGGGCCCGGGCGGACGGCCGCGTATCCGGTGGGCAGAACGGCCGAGGTCACGTGCAGCGCGTACGCCGCCACCACCCGGCTCCCGGCGGCGTCGAGGACTCCCTCCTCGACCATCAGGGCAGCACCCCGCATGCCCTCCTCGCCCGGCTGGAACATGAGGACGACATCGCCCGTGAGCTCCTCCCGCCGCGCGGCGAGCAGCCGTGCCGCGCCCACGAGGCCCGCGGTGTGCAGATCGTGCCCGCATGCGTGCATCAGGCCCGGCGCCCCGGAGGAGTACGGGACGCCGCTGTCCTCCTGGACGGGCAGGGCATCCATGTCGGCGCGCAGCAGGACGGCGGGGCCCGGCCGGCCACCGCGGAGCACGGCGGTCACCGAGCTGAGCCGCTTGCCCAGCGTGATCTCCAGCGGCAGTCCGTCGAGCGCGTCGAGGACCTTCCGCCGGGTGAGCGGCAGGTCGAGACCCAGTTCGGGCTCGCGATGCAGGTCGTGGCGCAGCCGGACGAGGGAGTCTTCGTGGATGAGGGTGTCACTGAGCTGGAACATGGCGGGTATAGTGCCGATCCCTGCAACAATCGCCGCCCACATGCGGGAATCCTGCGGGAAGGGATGATCTTTTGCAGACATCCGCCGGATTCCGGAGCGTCAGGAGCCGACCTTGCTCGACGAGCTCGACTACCTCCTGGTGACCGCTCTGCAGATCGCGCCCCGCGCCGACTGGCAGACGATCGGCGACGTCCTCGGCCTCGACGCGTCGACCATCGCCCGCCGCTGGGGGCGGCTGACCCGCGCCGGTCACGCCTGGATCGGCGTCCACCCGAGGAGCCACGGGCACGGACAGTCGGTCGTCGCCTTCATCGAGGTCGACTGCGCGGCCGGCCGGCTCCACGAGGTCGCCGCCACGATCGCCGAGGACCCGCACGTGTTCAACCTCGAGCACGTCAGCGGCGGCCGGGACCTCCTCGTCACCGCTGCCTTCCACGACCAGGCCGAACTCGCCCGCTATGTCGGCTTCCGCCTCGGCGCGCTCGACGGGGTGGCCGCGTCCCGCACCCAGGTCGCCACCACCCTGCACACCGAGGGCAGCCGGTGGCGTCTCGACCGGCTCACCGAGGACCAGCGCCGGCGTCTCGCTCCCGCCGCGACCGCCGAGGCCCGGCAGGGGGGCGGCCGGCTGCTCCAAGGCCGCGACCTGGAACTCGTACGCGCGCTCAGCGAGGATCCCCGGCAGAGCGCCGTCCAGCTCGCCCGCCGTACCGGCCTCAGCCCGACCACCGTCCGCCGCCGTCTCGACCGGCTCGACGCCGAACGCGCCCTGGTCTACCGCTGCGAGGTCGCCCGGACCCTCTCCGGCTGGCCCGTGTCGGTGTCACTGTGGGCAGCCGTGCCGCAGAGCCGGGCCCCGCACCTCGCCGAACGCATCAGCGCCCTGCGCGAGATCCGCCTGTGCGCCTCGCTCTCCGGTCCGCACAACCTGTTGCTCGCCGCCTGGCTGCGCTCGGTCGAGGACATCGCGTCCTTCGAGTCGCGGCTCGTCGAGCGCTTCCCGGAACTCGTCGTCGCGGACCGGGCGCTGACCCTGTGGCCGATGAAGCTGGGCGGCCACCTCCTCGATCCGCAGGGCCGCCACCTGCGCGCCGTTCCTCTCGGTTTCTGGCGCGACCCGCGCTCCGAAGCAGCCGAGGCGAAGCTCCTCGACCGCCTGCGCACCGCGCCGGTGCCTTGACGGGTGCCGGGCGCGGCGAAGCACAGCCGGGATCCGACGCTCCGTGACGGCGATGTCTCCGGCCTGCCGAGCCGCCTCCGGCCGGCCGCCACCGGACCTTCCAGTGGCTGCGCACCGCTTTCTTCACGGCCCTCGCCGGGCTGCCGACCGCCCTGGGTCTCCGGCGGTCAGGCAGCCGGCTCCCCTGACGCGGCCGGGTGTGGCGGGCACGGAGGCGCTCCTCGCGGGTGACGGGCGTGACAGCCGGTGACAGGAGGCGAGCCCGGCTACTCGCGGCCCGAGGCGGCCACGTCGTAGAACGACGGGCCGTCCAGGTATCGGATCGTGTTGGCGTCCCGCAGGACGGTCTCCTCGCTCTCGTGCAGCAGGACCACGATCGCGGGGTAGCTCAGGTCGTCCACCGTGCGCCGGATCAGCTGTCCCGGTGCCACGGCCACCCGGACCTCGTGGAAGCTCTCGAGTGTGCGCAGCCGTTCCAGGTACGGGTAGCCGCGCAGCGTGCCGCAGAACGGGGAGACCAGGCCGACGAACGCGCAGTGCAGGGACCGCGGGTCGTCGTCCTTGTGCCGCGCCATGAACCGGTCGGGGTCCAGATAGGCGTCGACCGTCCAGTCGAGCTGCGAGGCCCCGCGGGCGAGTTGCGCGCAGCGTGGAAGGTGCGCACCGCCGATCCGGGCCCCCGCGTCCACCAGAACGGGACCGGAGGCGGTGATCTTGATCTCGACGTGGGCGGGACCGTGCCGGATGCCGAGCGCGTCCAGCACCTCGCCCGCGTACGCGGTCAGCCGGTCCTGCACCTCGCCCCGGCGCGGCATCAGGTACACGGTGTCCGGGAGGTCGGCCACGCCGTTGGCGGTGATCCGGGTGGTGCGCCAGATCTCGCAGACCCGGTGGACCCTGTCCCGGCTGACCGTGTTCACCATGTACTCGGTGCCGCGCAGGTACTCCTGGGCCACGGCGGCGGTGTTGCGCTCGGAGAAGACGTTCTGCGAACCGATGACCGCGCGGGCGGCAGCCGCCGACTCGTCGGGGGTGTCGCAGAAGTGGACGCCGTTGCCCGCCGCGCTGCGCAGCGGTTTGACGACGATCCGGCCGCCCACGGAAGCGTGCCAGGCACGCACCGCCCGCTTGTCGGTCACGAACGCCTGCCGGGCGGCGGCGAGCCCCGCCTGCCGCACCGTCTCGGTCATGAGGTACTTGTTGCGGCGCGCGCCGCTCAGCGCGGTGCCGTTGGTGGGCAGGCCCAGCAACTCGCTCAGCGCGTCGGCCAGTTCGACTCCTGTCTCGCCGCCGGGGACCACGGCGACGGGCCGGTGGGCCGCGACCGCGCGGGCCGTGGCGGCCAGGTCTCCTCGATGGACGATGTTGTCGCGGTAGTCCGACAGGTCGAACGGGCCCCGGTAGGCGGCGGGGACGTCCGGGGTGCTCTGCACCCGCACCACGGCCGCACCGCGCCGGAGGAACGCGTCGACCAGGCTCTTCGACAGCCTGTAGGAGTCGACGACACACACGAGAGGAGCGGCGGTCATATCGGCCTTTCTGCGGGGGGATGCGCCGAGTATGAGCGGGAGGATGGCGAAAAGGGGACCTCCCATCGGTCATAAGACCCGCGTTATGGCCACCCCGCCCGCGCTTCCCCGTCCCGCTCGTCTCTCTGCCTATGCTGGGGAGATGCAGCTGGAGTTGAGGCATCTCGAAGCTGTCCGCGTGATAGCGGAAGCGGGCAGCCTGGGGCGGGCGGCGATGCGGCTCGGAGTGTCCCAGCCGGCTCTCTCCGCGCAGCTGCGCCGCATCGAACAGGTCACGGGTGGCGAACTGTTCGTCCGCAGCAGACTGGGCGTCGAGCCCACCCCGCTGGGCGAGTTCGTGCTGTCCGCGGCGCGCCGGGTGCTCGGCGAGATGGACGCCCTGACCGCCGGGACGCGAGCCGCCGCACCGCATCCGACACTGCGGCTCGGATGCGTCGATCTCGTCCTGCTGGGCCGGCTGTTCGGGAACCTGGAGACGGAACTGCCCGGCCACGAGGTCGACGTCGCCGTCGAGCACTCGGTGACCACGCTCACCCGGATGCTCGGTGCCGGGCAGTACGACGCGATCCTGTACGGGGAGGTCGCCGACCACGAGGTGCCGCTGCCCGACAGCGCTGCGGCTCGCACCGTCATACCGAGAGAACCGGCCTGCGTGCGCCTGTCCGCCGACCACCCCCTGGCCGGGCAGGAGCAGATCGAACTCGCCGACCTGGCGGGCGAGACCTGGTTGACGGTGGCCGAGGACGACGACGGCGGGCCGGAAGCCATGGTCGGCGCCTGCGATCGGGCCGGCTTCACACCGAAGTTGCGCTACCGGATCGACGACCGCAAGATACGTTACGACCTGATCGCCGCCGGGCGGGTCATCTCCCTGAGCCAGCCCACCTCCCCGCCCACCGAGGGCACGGTGCTGCGCCCGCTGGCCGGCGACCCGCTCACCGGCCGCATCCGGCTCGCCTGGAACCGGTCCGCGGTCTCCGAACGGCGCGCGCGCCTGCTGTACCGGGCGGCGGGACGCGCGTACCTCGACAGCATCCCCGACAACACCTTCTACCGCGCATGGTGGGAAGCCCGCCCCGAACTCCACCCGGCCCTCGCCTGAGGTCACGGCGGTGGTGGGCCGGACCGCCGGGGCCGGCTTGTGGGCCCGGAGCGCCAGGCCCGGCGACTGTTTCGGAAGGCCGGGCAGCCGGATCACGTTGCCGTGACCCGGCTACCCGACCAAGGCGTGTCCGTGTTCACCGGCGTTCACCGGCCGGAAGTGAGGGCGTCCAGGAACAGGGTCCCCGCGAGCAACCCGGTACTGCCGCGAGGGCTCCACGAGCGGGCGCGGAGGTCGGCGTCCAGGGCGGTCAGCGCCTCGGCGCCCGTCGGTGCCGCGGTGCCACCCGTCTCCAGGACGGTACGGGCGCCCGCCTGGACGTGGCGCAGG
Source organism: Streptomyces sp. NPDC104831 (assembly GCF_055583025.1). Lineage (NCBI taxonomy): Bacteria > Bacillati > Actinomycetota > Actinomycetes > Kitasatosporales > Streptomycetaceae > Streptomyces > Streptomyces sp. NPDC104831. The sequence continues at coordinate 51,970 of NZ_JBVJOT010000048.1, read as the reverse complement.
CCGGCCGGACCCGCTGTGTACAGGAGTTCGGTGTCCTGCAGGGTGGCCATGACGGTGAGCAGGGCGTCGAGACGCGCCTGTGTCTCGGTGGCACCGGTCGCGCGGGCGGTTCGGAGCGCGGTGAGGGCACGCCGTATGTGCGGGAAGCCGGCGCGTGCCTCGCCGCGGGCGCCGGCTGCGCCGTAGGCCGCCGCCATGGTGGAGCCGTGTGAGGGGCGCCGGGGAGCACCGTGGTCGCGATGGGCGGCGAGTTGTTTCGCCGTGTCGGTGAGCCGGGAGCCCTGTGCGGTGGGGCCGAGTGCGGTGGCGGCGGTCAGCAGGCCGAGGGCCCACAGAGCGCCGCGGTGGCCGCCGCCGGCCCGGTTCACCGTATGTTCGGCGCACCGTCCGATCGCCCACAGTTCCGCGCACAGCGCCGGGGTGGGTGCGCCGGTGCGGCGGGCGGCGGCGGCCATGGCCGCGAGGCCGGGAGCGAGCGCTTTCGCAGACCACAGCAGGGCGCGGTGGTCCCGGCCGGTGGCGCGGACGGCGAGGTCGCGCGGGTCGGGCAGTCCGGGCTGTGGTGCCAGGGCCAGCTGCGCGAGCAGTGCGGAGACCGCGGTCCGTGCGAGCTTCTCGTCCTCGCAGCTGATCACGGGCGGCTACGAGGAGGTCGAGGCCGACGGGGCCGTCGTGCCGGAGGAAGCGTCGCTCGGCGGGGCCCCGGTGGGAGCGCCGCTCGGCGGGGTGCCGGTGGGGGCGCCGCCCGGCGGGGTGCCGGTGGGGGCGCCGCCCGCGCCGGTGTTCTCGGCGTCCGGGTCGACGCCAAGGGTGAGGAAGCCCGTGTAGCCCTTGGACGGGTCCTTCTTGTGGACGGCCTTCAGAGTGAGCAGCCCGCCGGCGGCGCCGGTGTCGTCGTACACCATGTCGTCGGCGAGCTTGGTGTAGGAACCGGTGTGCCGCGCGTACGGCTCCAGGGCGAAGATCTCTTGGGCGGTCTCGTCGTCGAAGAACAGCTGGCCCGTGAAGTTGACCTTGCCGCCCTCGTAGGTGCCGTCCCCCTTCTCACCGCCGGTGTGCACCTTGACGTGGATGTGGCAGGTGCGCGGGGTGTACCAGCCGGGGAAGATCGTCTCGAACTTGACGACACCGTTGCCGTTGGCGATCTGGTAACCGCGCAGGTACGTCTTGTCGTTCGCGGTGGAGCCGTCCTCGCTCTCGGCCGGGGCCGAACCGCCGGGGTTGGCGGTGGTGTACCCCGAGTAGTAGCCCCAGGCGTCACAGTGCCAGATCTCCACGGCCGCACCGGGAACGGGGGTGCAGCCGTCGGTGGCGTCGACGACGGTCAGGCGCAGGGTGAGCGGCACGCCCTTCTTGCCCTCGGTGATGTCCTTGCGTACCAAGGCGCCGTCGAGGTGGTACGGCCCCTCGGTGACGCTCGTCATCAACTGCATACAGGTGCTGCCGGACGACGCGGCGGAAGCCGATGCCGAGGTGTCCGTGGCGGTGGCCCTCGTCGTGTCGGCGAAGGCGGACTGGTAGCCGGTGAAGGCCAGCCCGCCCACGGCCACCGTGCCTCCGGTCACGGCGATGGCTCGGCGGCGGGTGATGGACCGGTCGATGTGTTTTCCCGTCATGCCGGGAACCTACGAACCATGGCTATGGGCCGAATAAGGCGACGCCAAGAACGGCCTGTCAATGGACCGCCGTACGGAACACCGCGGTCACCGGATGGAGACCCGCACCCGGCCGCCGTGAACACCCCCTCCCCGCCCCGGCATGGTGGCCGCACGCATACCCGCCCCCAGAACTATGGTGCCCCACCACATGTGCCCCTGACCTGCGGCTTCCTACCGTGTGCCGACACGTACCCGTCCCCACCGCACACGAGGAAGTGGCGCACATGGCATCCGGAAACACCGCTCCCCCGCCCCCCGCGAGCCTCCCGAGGATCGTCGCCGCCAGCCTCATCGGGACCACCATCGAGTGGTACGACTTCTTCCTGTACGGCTCCGCCGCCGCGCTGGTGTTCAACAAGTTGTTCTTTCCGGGCTCCGATCCCCTCGTCGGGACGCTGCTGTCGTTCCTGACGTACGCCGTCGGCTTCGCCGCCCGCCCGCTGGGGGCGCTGGTGTTCGGCCACTACGGTGACCGGCTGGGGCGCAAGAAACTGCTGGTGCTCAGCCTGGTGCTGATGGGCGGGGCCACCTTCGCGATCGGACTGCTGCCCACGCACGCCACCGTCGGCAGCGCCGCGCCGCTGCTGCTCACCGCGCTGCGGCTGGTGCAGGGCTTCGCGCTCGGCGGCGAGTGGGGCGGAGCCGTCCTGCTGGTGTCGGAGCACGGGGACGCGCGGCGGCGCGGTTTCTGGGCGTCGTGGCCGCAGACCGGCGCCCCGGCCGGGCAGTTGCTCGCGACCGGTGTGCTGTCGCTGCTCACCGCCGTACTGTCCGACGACGCCTTCGGCAGCTGGGGCTGGCGCATCCCGTTCCTGCTCTCCGGGGTGCTCGTGCTCGTCGGTCTGTGGATCCGGCTCTCCGTCGACGAGTCCCCCGTCTTCAAGGAGGCTTTGGAGCGGGCCGAGGCACGGCGGGCCCAGGCGGACGAGCAGCCGCCGCTGGTCTCCGTGCTGCGCCACCACTGGCGGGACGTCCTGGTGGCGATGGGCGCCCGGATGGCGGAGAACATCAGCTACTACGTCATCACCGCGTTCATCCTCGTCTACGCCACCACCTCGGCCGGCGTCTCCAAGCAGACCGCGCTCAACGCCGTACTCATCGGCTCCGCCGTGCACTTCGCCGTCATCCCGGCCTGGGGCGCGCTGTCCGACCGGGTCGGGCGGCGGCCGGTGTACCTGCTGGGCGCGGCCGGTGTCGGGCTGTGGATGTTCCCGTTCTTCGCGCTCGTGGACACCGGGTCGTTCGGCTACCTGATCCTGGCCGTGACCGTGGGCCTGGTGCTGCACGGCGCCATGTACGCGCCGCAGGCCGCGTTCTTCGCGGAGATGTTCGCGACCCGGATGCGGTACTCGGGCGCGTCCATCGGCGCCCAGTTCGCTTCCGTGGCGGCCGGCGCGCCCGCACCGCTCATCGCCACCGCGCTGCTCTCCGACTACGACAGCTCCACCCCGATCGCGCTGTACGTGATCGGCGCCGCGGTGCTGACCCTGGTCGCCGTGGGGCTCGCGCGCGAGACGCGGCACCGGGATCTGGGCCGGATCGCGGACGAGGACGTCGAACCCTCCGGCGCGCGCCCGGCCGCCCGGGCCCGGACGCGCTGACCGGCAGCCGCGGCCCGTGCCCGCACCGGCCCCGCCCGCACCGTCACCGGCCGGCCCCTCGCACGGGGCCGGTCAGTGCCGCGCCGCCCTCGACAACCGGTGGAGTCTCAGGGCCAGTTGTATCTCCAGGGCGCGGGCCGGGCTCTGCCAGTCGGCGCCCAGCAGGCGGCCCACCCGCTCCAGTCGCTGCGCCACCGTGTTCACGTGGACGTGCAGCGCGTCCTTGGTGCGCGCCGGGCTCATCCCGCCCTCGAAGTAGGCGGCGAGGGTGCGCACCAGTTCCGTACCGCGCCGTTCGTCGTACGACACCACCGGGCCGATGGTCCGCTCGACGAAGCCGGCGACGTCCCGTTCGCCCGCGAGGAGCAGACCGAGGAAGCCGAAGTCCTCGGCCGCCGCGCCGTCCCCGGCCCGGCCCAGCAGGCGCAGCGCGTCCAGGCAGCGGCGGCCCTCGGCGTAGGCGGCGGCCACCGCCTCGGGATGCCGGGCGAGGTCGGTGACGGGAGCGGAGGCGCCGACGGTGACCGGCTGGTGGACGGCCGTGCCCAGGTGGCGGGCGGTGCGGCGGGCCACCTCGGTGGCGCTGTCGGCGGCGCCGAGCGGCAGCAGCAGGACGGTGCCGCCGTCGCGGGCCGCGGCCAGGCCCTGCCGGGTGGCGGCCAGGTGGGAGGCGGCCGACCACAACCGGCGGCGGGCCGCGGCCTCCTCGTCGGCGTCGGCCGCCGGGCCGTCGAGGCGGGCGGCGAGCACGACATGGGTGGCGTCCAGGTCGGCCCGGAGGCGGCCGGCGCGTTCGCGCAGCAGGCGGGGGTCCCGGTCGCGCGCGTCGAGCAGGTCGTCCAGCAGCTCGCCGCGCACCCGATGTTCGGCCTCGGCGGCGGAGCGGCGGGCGAGCAGCAGCAGGGAGGTGACCATCGCCGCCCGCTCCAGAGTGCGCTGGTCGACCGGGTCCAGGCCGGGGTGGCCGCGCAGCACCAGGGCGCCGAGGAGTTCGCCGCCCGCGGCCACGGCGGCGATCCAGTCCTTGCCGTGCCGTACGGCGTGTCCCTCGGCGCGGGACGCCTCCAGCGCCTCGGCCGGTGCCGCCGCGGCCTCGGCGAACGTCACGGTGCCGTCGAGGACCTGGGAGACGGCGGCGGCCACGTCGTGGACCCCGCCGCCGCGCAGGACGAGTTCGGCGAGCCGGTCGTGGACCTCCGAGGCCCGCTCGATGACGGCGCTGCGGTCCCGGATGATCTCGTTGGCGCGCTCCAGGCCGGCCAGGGCGGTGCGGGTCTCGGTGAGCAGGTTGGCGGTGTCGATGGCCGCCGCGGCGAGGGCGGCGAAGGAGCCGAGCAGGGCGATCTGCCCGCGTTCGAAGACCCGTGCCCGCCGGTCGGCCGCGAACAGGACGCCGATCACGTGCGGGCCGAGCATCAGGGGCACGCCGAGGATGGCGACCAGGCCCTCGTCGCGGACGCCGGCGTCGATGGCGTGCGTGTGCTGGAAGCGGGCGTCCTCGAAGTAGTCGTCGGTGACGTAGGGCCGCGCGGTCTGGGCGACGAGTCCGCCGAGCCCTTCGCCCATGCCGAGGCGCAGTTGCTGGAAGCGGGCGGAGACGGAACCCTCCGTGACCCGCATGTAGGTGTCGCCGCGGGCCGGGTCGTTGAGGCTGAGGTAGGCGACGTCCGTGCCGAGCAGGGAGCGGGCGCGCTGCACGATCGCCTGGAGCACGGCGTCCACGTCGCGCAGTCCGGCGAGGTCGTGGGCGGTCTCGAAGAGCGCCGAGAGCTCCGCCTCGCGCCGCCGCCGTCCCTCCAGTTCGGCGCGCACGCGCAGGGCGAGCAGTCTGGCCTCCTCCAGCGCGGCGATCCGGCCGGCCGGCTCGGCGGCGGCTCGGGCGCGCAGGACGGGCTGCTCGAAGGCCTCTACGGAGGCGTCGCGGGCCAGCAGGTCGAGGTACGGGACCTCGGCGCTGCCGACGGGCGCCGGCTGGAGGTGATCGCGGGACATGGTCACAGGATTCCGTATCGGCCACCGGCCCGGCAGGCCTGTGGAAAACTCCCGGGGCCGGTGGTGCCGGGCCGGTCGGCGGGCCGTTGGTCCGCCGTCCGGGGCGAGCGCGGCGGGCCGGTCAGTGGGCCGTCCACCCGCCGTCCAGGACGAGCGAGGTACCGGTGACGAAGGACGCCTGCGGGCTGCACAGATAGGCCACGGCCTCGGCGACCTCCTCGGGTTCGATGAGCCGCCGCAGCGCGCTGTCCTTCAGCAGCACCTCGGACACCACGCGTTCCTCGGGGATGCCGTGCGCCCGCGCCTGGTCGGCGATCTGCTTCTCGACCAGCGGGGTGCGCACATAGGCGGGGTTCACACAGTTCGAGGTCACACCGTGGGCGGCGCCCTCCAGCGCGGCCGTCTTGGACAGTCCTTCCAGGCCGTGTTTGGCGGCCACATAGGCGGCCTTGTAGGCCGAGGCGCGCAGCCCGTGGACGGAGGACACGTTCACGATCCGGCCCCAGCCTTGCGCGTACATGTGCGGGAGGGCGCCGCGGATGAGGCGGAAGGGGGCCTCCAGCATCACGGTGAGCACCGTGTGGAACACCTCGGGCGGGAACTCCTCGATGGGCCGTACGAGTTGCAGCCCGGCGTTGTTGACCAGCACGTCCGCGCCGGCGGCGGCGCGCTCGGCGGCGTCCAGGTCGGTGAGGTCCACGACCCGCGGCACGACGGCGCCCGGGAGGCCGCCGGTCCGCTCCGCCTCCCGGACCAGCTCGTCCAGGCCCTCCTCGTCCCGGTCGACGGCGCGCACCTCGGCCCCGGCGGCGGCCAGCCGCAGCGCGCAGGCACGGCCGATGCCGCCGGCGGCCCCGGTGACGAGCGCGGTCCGGCCGCCGAGGTCGAGGGCGAGGGGCCGGGGCCGGGGGGCCGGACCGGGCGCGGGGGCGGACCCCGGCGCGGGCGCGGGTCCGGTCCCGGGACCGGAACCGGGCGTGCGGGCGGCGCCGGGCGGGGAGGCGGCGGGCAGAGGGGTCGGCGAGGTCATGGGCCGACCCTAAGCGGAAGCCCATCCTCACCACATATGGTCGCCACCCATACTTCAACCGACACTCATAGGGTCGAACCATGTGGGGGCATCGGACATGGCCTGCTTGATCCGGAAGAGGCCGAACTCGTTCAGCTCGGGCAGCGCGTCCACCGCGAACCAGCCGACCTCCAGCGACTCGTCGTCGTTGACCCGGGCCTCACCGCCGACCGCCCGGCAGCGGAGGGTGATGTCCATGTACTGGCAGACGTCGCCGTTGGGGTAGGTGACCGGCGGCAGTGCCTGGACCAGGACCACCCGCTCGGCCACACAGCGCACCGCCGTCTCCTCGAAGACCTCCCGCACCGCGCAGGCCGCGGGCTGCTCGCCCGGCTCGGGGATGCCGCCGATCACCGACCACTTGCGCGTGTCCGTCCGCCGGCCGAGCAGCACCCTGCCCTCGTCGTCGAAGACGATCGCGCTGATCCCGGGCAGCCAGACCAGCTGCTGCCCGGCGGAGTCCCTGAGCGTGCGGAGGAAATCGGGGATAGCCATGATCCGACCCTAGCGGCCGGCACCGCGCCCCCGGCCGTTTCCCGGGTCGTACGACGGCCGTACCCCGCACGCGACCGTCCCGGGCCGGCAGCTCCCGCGGCCGGACGGCAGGGCGTGCGCCCCTCCCCCGCCGGCCCGTCGGCCACGCGGCAGGGCGTACACCGCCCGCACGCCGCCCCGTGACCGGGCGCGCGGTTACGCGTTCCCGGTGCGCCGGGCGCGCAGGCCGGAGCCGATCGCCCAGCCGACGCCGCCCGCGGCGGCCAGCACCAGCGCCAGCTCCGGCAGGGTGCCCAGCTCGGTGGCGGGGGTCGTGGACGTGCGCAGCGGCACCTTCTGGACCAGGTAGGCGGGCACGAACATGCCGGTCTTCTGGGTGATCCGGCCGTCCGGCAGGATCACCGCGCTGACCCCGCTGGTCACCGGCACGGTCACGGTGCGGCTGTGCTCGACGGCGCGGACGCGGGACATGGCGAGCTGCTGGTAGGTCATCTCGCTGCGGTCGAAGGTGGCGTTGTTGCTCGGCACGGAGATCATCTCCGCGCCGTGCGTCACCGTGTCGCGCACGGCCCAGTCGAAGGCGGCCTCGTAGCAGGTGGCGAGGCCCACCTTGGTGCCGGCGAGGTCGAACACGCCCGGCTCGGTGCCCGGGGTGAAGTCCTGGCGGGCCATCTCGGTCCAGCTCTTGTTGATCGCGCCGACGAGCGAGCGCAGCGGGAGGAACTCGCCGAAGGGCTGGATCTGCCGCTTGTCGTAGGTCTGCGTGGGGCCCTTGGCCGGGTCCCAGAGGATCTGCTCGTTGAACAGCTTGCCGTCCCGCTCCACGACCCCGCCGACGGAGACGGGCACGCCGATGTCCCTGGCCGCCTGGTCGATCACGGCGGCGGCGTCCGGGTACTCGAAGGGGTCGATGTCGGAGGAGTTCTCCGGCCACAGCACGTAGTCCGGTCTGGGCGTCCTGCCCGCGCGGACGTCGGCGGCGAGCTTGTGGGTCTCGCGCGCGTGGTAGTCGAGCACGGCCCGCCGCTGGGCGTTGAACTCCAGGCCGGCACGCGGCACGTTGCCCTGGACGAGCGCCACGGTCGCGGTGCCCTTCTCGGCCCGGTCGCTCACCAGCGCGCGGGCCGCGAGCGCGCCCCCCACGGGCACGGCCACGCTGAGCAGCGCGGCGGTCGCGGCGGCGCGCCGTACGGTTTGGGTGCGCCGCCGCTCGGCGATCAGCCGCCCGGCCTCGTACAGGCCGAAGCCGCACAGGACCACCGCGAAGCCGAGCACGGGCGTGCCGCCCACCGCGGCGAGCGGCAGGAAGACGCCGTCCGCCTGACCGAACGCGATCTTGCCCCAGGGGAAGCCGCCGAAGGGCACGCGCGCGCGGGCCGCCTCGCCCGCCGTCCACAGGGCGGCGGCCCACACCGGCCAGGCGGGCAGCCGGGAGACGGCGGCGACACCGACGCCGACCAGGGCGACGAAGACCGCCTCGGCGGCGACCAGGGCCAGCCAGGGCAGGGGCCCGACCTCCACGCTCGTCCACACCAGCAGCGGCAGCAGGAAGCCCAGCCCGAACAGGTAGCCGAGGCCGAGGGCGGCCTTCCAGCCCCGGCCGCGCAGCACCCAGCCGAAACCGGCGAACGCGGGCAGGGCGAGCCACCACAGGGTGCGCGGCGGGAAGCTGACGTAGAGGAGCACTCCGCAGAGCACGGCGGCGACGGCCGGGACCAGGCGCATCAATCGGCCACGGCGCGTGGAGGACGCGGGGCGCGGCCGGAGCCGGTCCGGCTGGTCCACGGAGGTTGCGGTGACGGTCACCCGGGTGAGTGTACGGCGGCCCGCGCCCCCCTCGACAGCGGCCATCGGCGCCCGCCACCGGCCGCTCACCAGCGACGACCTCGGTGAGCCGGTGCCGTGGCGAGCGCCGGGCCGCTCCGCCGCCCACCGCGGAGATGCCGGGCCGAGGGACGGTCGCGGTGCGTGGCCGGCCGGGGCCGGCCGGGCGCCCGCCCCGGCCGGTCGCGCGCCCGCCGTGCCCGGCCGGGGCGGGTGCCGGACCAGCGCAATCATGCCGTTCCTCCGCATCTCGTCCCCAAAACGCTCCACAGCCGTTACGGTGTGCCCAGCCTCGGCGGCCCGGCCGGTCACCGGCCCGCGGCCGGGGCCTGCCAAGGTCGGGGGACCGGGTACGAGGGGCGACGGGTGGGGTCGACGGGGACGCAGTCCGCGACCGGTACGTGCGGTGCGGATGCCTTTTGCGCGCGAAGAAACGTTTCCGACGGGACGGGCATGATCCTGTTGGGAGCCTGCGCCGGGTGGTCGCTGATCACCGCGGCGGTCCATGGCGGGCGGCCGGAGGGCGTGCTGCTCGCGGTGCTCGCCCTGGCCGCGGGGTATGCGGGGGGCCGGGTGTCCGGCGCGCTGCTGCCGGTGGCCGCGCCCTGCGCCGGCGCGGCGGCGGGGCTGGTCCTGGCGGTGACGCTGCCCCGGCTCTCCCCCGGTCCCTGGTACGCCGGCCCGCTCGGGCCCGTCGGCGGCACGGCCGCGCTGCTGGCGCTGGCCGCCGGGGCCGCGTGCTGTGCCGCGTGGGCGACGGGGGTACCGCTGCTCCGGCTCGGGCTGGCGGCGCTGGCCTGCGCCACCGTGCCGGCCGGGCTGCTGCTGGGGTCGCCGGCCGGGTGCGTGGCCGGCGGGGCCGTCCTGCTGTGCTCGCTGGCCGCGGGCTCGGCGCGCGGCCGGGGCTGGTGGCTGGCGGGGCTCGCGGGGGCGGCCGTCGTGGTGACCGCCGTGATCTGGGCGGTCGCGGCGGGCGCGGTGCCCGGAGGGCTCGCCGGGGCGTTCGGCGGCTGGTTCCCCGCGCACCGGGTGCCGCAGTGGCAGGACGCCCTGCGGCTGGCGGGCCACCACCGCGGCCTCGGCGTCGGGCCCGGCCGGTTCGGCGAGCCGGCCGGCATCGGGGCGCCGGCGCTGCCGGCCGACGGCAGACCGCACTCGGCCCCGTTGCAGCAGGCGGCCGAACAGGGCCTGGTCGGGGTGTCGCTGCTGGCCGCGGTGTTCTGCTGGGTCCTGTACGCGCTGTGGCGCACCGCCCGCCCCACACCGGTGGCCCTCACCGCGGGCGCGGCCCTGACGGCGCTGGCCGCGCTCGCCTCGGTGAGCAACGCGCTGAGCTTCACGCCGGTGACGGCGGGCGCCGGCCTCCTGGCGGGCTGGGCGACGGCCCGGCCGTGGTCACCGTGACGCGCGCGCCGGGAGCCCCGTCGGCGGCACGCCACCCGGCCGTCCCGCCCGCCCGCGCGGCCGTCTCAGCCCGCCGTCCCCGGCCGGATCGTGCGGAGGCGGTCCCTGATGAGCCGGACCGCGGACTCCGCGTTGTCCACGGTGATGGTGAAGGTGTGGCCGTCCCACAGGCGCAGCACGATGCCCTCGCCGCGGCGGACGACGACGGCGGTGCCCTTCTCGGGACGCCAGCGGTAGCCCCAGCCGCCCCACTGCCGGGGGGTGACATGGGCGTCGAAGTCGGCGCCCGCCACGTGCGAGAGCGGGATGCGGCGGCGCGGGAGCCCGATGTGGCCGCAGCGCACTTCGAGGCACTCCCGGTCGAGCTTGAGATCGACGTGTACGAAGGCGAGCGTCCCGAAGAGCACCAGCAGGCCGGCCGCGATGCAGCCGACGACGGACATCGCCAGCGCGGCGATGCCGGACGTCCAGGCCGAGTCCACGGCCAGCTCGATGCCGAGCGCCATGCAGGCGGCGCCGACGAGCGCGAACAGCCACTGCACCCGGTTGGTGGCGCGTCCCTTCCAGACCGGGGGGAGCTTTCCGTCGGCGGCGGGGTGGTCCCTCATGCCTATGAGGTTACCCGGCTTTCACCGCCCGGGGAGGGTGCAGCGCACGGCGCACGGCCCGGCGGCGGGCGGGCGGGTGCCTGCCGCGCCGGTCAGCGGACGGGGCTGACGGAGCGCAGGAAGCGGCCTTCGTCGTAGGACAGCGCCGTGTCCGGGAGCGTCGCCTCGCGGCCGCTCAGCAGCACGGTGAGGGTGGTGTCGGCGACGGCGTCCGGGGCCGCTTCCACCCCGATCCGGCGCAGTGCCTGGGCGGCCACCGCCCCGGCGGTGCCGTGCAGCACGAGCGGCGGGCGGCCGGGCCGCTGGACGGCCGCGCGGATGCGCTCCGCGACCAGCTCGTAGTTGGTGCAGCCGAGCACGAGCGTGGTCACGTCGTCCGGGGTGCGGGAGGCGGCCGAGGCGATCGCGGCGTCGATCGCGGCGTCGTCGGCGTGGTGCACGGCGTCCGCGAGGCCGGGGCAGGCCACCTCGGTCACGGCGACGCCGTCGGCGAACCGCTCGATCAGGCCGCGCTGGTAGGCGCTGCCCGTGGTGGCCGGGGTCGCCCAGATCGCGACGGGCCCGCCGCCCGCGGCGGCCGGCTTGATCGCCGGTACGGTGCCGATGATCGGCAGCCGCGGCTCGAAGCGCGCCCGCATCGCGGGCAGGGAGTGCACGGAGGCCGTGTTGCACGCGACGATCAGCACGTCGGGGTCGTGCGCGGCGGCGGCCCCGGCGACGGCGATGGCCCGCTCGGTGATGTCTTCGGGAGTGCGCGGTCCCCAGGGCATGCCGTCCGGGTCCCAGGACAGCACCAGATCCGCGTCGGGCCGCAGCCGGCGTACCGCGGCGGCGGCGGGGAGCAGGCCGATTCCGGAGTCCATGAGCGCGATCTTCACCCGGCCACGATAGACGATGCCCTCTCACGGGCCCGTGCCGGTGGGGCAGACTGCCGCCGTGGACGCGTACTTGTGGATCACCGTCGTATCACTGGCCGCCTGGGCCTGGCTGCTGCTCGGCCAGGGCTTCTTCTGGCGCACGGACGTCCGGCTGCCCCCGCGCCGGGAACCGGGGGCGTGGCCGTCGGTCTGTGTGGTCGTCCCGGCCCGGGACGAGGCCGCCGTGCTGCCGGACAGCCTGCCGTCGCTGCTGGCGCAGGACTATCCGGGGCGGGCCGAGGTCTTCCTGGTGGACGACGGCAGCACGGACGGCACGGGGGAGCTGGCCCGGGAGCTGTCCCGGCGGCACGGCGGGCTGCCGCTGACGGTGGGCTCGCCCGGTGAGCCGCCGGCGGGCTGGACGGGCAAGCTGTGGGCGGTGCGGTACGGCATCGGGCTGGCGCGCGCGCGTGACCCGGAGTACCTGCTGCTGACGGACGCGGACATCGCGCACGCGCCGGACAGCCTGCGCGAGCTGGTGGCGGCGGCCGGGGCGGGCGGCTTCGACGTGGTGTCGCAGATGGCGCGGCTGCGGGTGGCGAGCCTGTGGGAGCGGCTGGTGGTGCCGGCCTTCGTGTACTTCTTCGCGCAGCTGTATCCCTTCCGGTGGATCGGCCGGGAGGGCTCGCGTACGGCCGCGGCGGCGGGCGGGTGCGTCCTGCTGCGCACGGACATGGCGGAGAAGGCGCGCATCCCGGACGCCATCCGGCACGCCGTGATCGACGACGTGGCGCTGGCGCGGGCGGTGCGGGGCGCGGGCGGCCGGGTCTGGCTGGGGCTGGCCGAGCGGGTGGACAGCGTGCGGCCCTATCCGCGCCTGCGCGACCTGTGGCGGATGGTCTCGCGCAGCGCCTACGCCCAGCTGCGGCACAACCCGCTGCTGCTCCTCGGTACGGTCGCCGGGCTGGCGCTGGTGTACCTGGTGCCGCCGGCCGCCGTGGCCGTGGGCGCGGCCGGCGGTGACGCGGCGACCGCGCTCGTCGGGGCGGCGGCGTGGGCGGTGATGGCGGGGACGTACCTGCCGATGCTGCGCTACTACGGGCAGCCGCTGTGGCTCGCGCCGTTGCTGCCGTTCACCGCGTCGCTGTACCTGCTGATGACGGTCGACTCGGCCGTGCAGCACTACCGAGGGCGCGGGGCCGCCTGGAAGGGCCGTACCTACGCCCGGCCGGACGCCGTGCCCGAGGAGGGCTGAGCCCGGCCGGGGACGGGCGGGTCACTTGCGGCCGGGCGTCCAGTTCATGCCCCAGCCGTAGGCGCGGTCCATGGTCCGCTGCGGGCTCGAACCGCGCTCCGGGACCAGGTACCGCGCCTCGCGCCGGACGAGGAGGTCGCCGCCGGTGTTGGTGATCAGGGCCAGCGCGCACACCGGGGAGGCGACGGTGCACTCGTCGAGCGAGAACTCGATGGGGGCGCCGTGCTGCGGCTGGAGGGTGACGGTGGCGTTCAGGTCGGCGAAGGAGCGGGCGCCCTCGTAGATGGTGACGAAGACGAGGATGCGCCGGAAGTCGCCCGTGTGGTCGAGGTTGATGGTGAGGTTCTCGCCGCGGGCCACCGCTCCGGTGCGGTCGTCGCCGTCGAGATGGATGTACGGCGGCCGGTTCAGCGCGCCGAAGGCGTTGCCGAGGGCCTGGACGACTCCCTTGCGGCCGTCGGCGAGTTCGTACAGCGCGCACAGGTCGAGGTCGACGCCGCCCTGGCCGCTCAGCCGGTTGAGCCAGCTCGTGGACTGCTTGCGCATCTGCCAGTTGAGGTTGACCCGCATGGCGCCGGAGGTGCCGCCCTGCTTGGCGAGCGAGACGGAGGGGGCCGCCTTGGTGAGCGTGACCTTGGACAGCCGGACCGGCGGGGCGGCGGGCGGCGGTGGCGGGACCGCGGCGGGAGGCGACGGCGGGACCGGTGCCGACGTGGGAGGCGGCACCGCGGCGGGGGCCGCCGTGGGGCGGGGCGGCGGGGTGACCGGGGCGGCTGCCGCGGGGGGTGCGGCACGCTGGGGTTCGTCCACGGTGATGCCGAAGTCCCGGGCCAGTCCCTCCAGTCCGCTGTCGTAACCCTGGCCGACGGCCCGGAACTTCCAGCCGCCCTGGCGGCGGTAGAGCTCGCCGAGCACGAAGGCCGTCTCCACCGTCGCGCCGGGGTTGTCGAAGCGGGCGACCACCCGGCCCGAGGCGGCGTCGGTCACCTCGATGTACAGGTCCGGTACCCGTCCGAACGTGCCGCCGTCGGCGGAGGCGGCGAGGACGATCCGCTCGATGCCGTCCTCCACGCGCGCGAGATCGGCCAGCAGGGTGTCGGTGACGCGTTGGCCGGTCGTCCGCTTGCCCTCGTGGCGTACCGCGCCGGAGGGATGGGCGGGCTGGTTGTAGAAGACGAAGTCCCCGTCGGAGCGGACCTTTCCCGAGGCGAGCAGCAGCGCCGAGGCATCGGCGTCCGGTACTCCGGGCCCGGCGCGCCACCCCAGTTCGACGCGCAGCGCCGCGGTCGGCACCTGCGTGTTGGACCCCTTCAGCATGGTCATGTCCGCCCCCATCACATGTCGGCTCGGCGCGTTTCGCCCTTCGGTCCGGATCTTCTCGGCCCGTGCGATCCTCACCCGCACAACCTATTCCGGGCCGCGGAGCGCGCCCGGGAACGGCACAGGAAGATCGCCGGTCAACCGTCGGTAACACCGAAGGAACTCGGCCTTTACACGATCCAAACGTCGAGCAGTGTCCCTTTTTGCCATGTTCGCTCGTATTGGGGTTGTCAGGCTACCGACGACACGGAAAACAACCCTCTTATCGGTCTCCCCAACCAGCACATCGTGGGCTTAACTTATGTGCCATGACCTCCCCCCGCTCCACTTATGGTGGCGGCTACTACTCCGCCTCCTTCAAGGAGACCCCGATCTACGACTCGCTCGTCGCAGAGCGTGGCACTCCGCAGATCGCCCCGATCCGGGTCCCCGCCGCCTATGACACGGGCAACAGCCTGCCCGCCCTGCCGTCGGCGCTGCCCGCCCTCCCGGCGGCCCCGTCCGCGCAGCCCCCGGCCTACGGCTATCCGCAGGCGCCGCAGCCGGCACCGCTGCAGCAGGCGCCCACGGCGTACATCCCGCAGCAGGCGAGCGCCCCGCGCGGCTATCCCGGCCCGCAGGCCCCGCAGCAGCAGCGGCCGATGGCGCAGGGCGGCAACGGGTACGAGGCCATGCGCCCGGCCGCGCCGCGCCCCGCGCAGGCGCCCTACCAGGATCCGTACAACAACCAGCAGTACCGCGGCTACTGACGGCACCCCCGGCCGTCGGTGCCGCCTGGCACGATGGTCGGCATGGGAAACGCCGTAGTGCAGTCGATCCACGTCCATCCGGTCAAGGCGTTCCGGGGCGTCGCACCCCGGACGGCCGTGGTGGAGCCCTGGGGCCTGGCCGGCGACCGGCGCTGGACGTTGATCGACGACGGGGGAAAGGTCGTCACACAGCGCGAGTCGCCGCGCCTGGCGCTGGCCGCCGCCGAGCCTCTGGCGGGCGGCGGCGTTCGGCTGTCCGCGCCCGGCCGGGCGCCGCTGACGGTCGAGGTGCCGCAGCCGTCCGGGGCCATCCCGGTGGACGTGTTCCGCACGAGGGTGGAGGCGGTCCCGGCCGCCGCCGCCGCGCACGCCTGGTGCAGCGCCTATCTCGGGACCGATGTGCGCCTGGTCCACATGGACGACCCGGCCGTCCGCCGCCCGGTCGACCCGGAGTACGCCCTGCCCGGCGAGACGGTGAGCTTCGCCGACGGCTTCCCCCTGCTGGTCACCACGGTGGCCTCGCTCGACGCGCTGAACTCCCTGATAGCCGAGGGGCCGCACGCCCACGAGGGCCCGCTGCCCATGGACCGGTTCCGGCCCAACCTCGTCGTCGCCGGCACCGGGCCCTGGGCCGAGGACGGCTGGCGCCGGATCTCCGTCGGCGATGTGGTCTTCCGGATCGCCAAGCCGAGCGCGCGGTGCGTGGTGACCACCACCGACCAGGACACCGCCGTACGCGGCCGGGAGCCCCTGCACACCCTGGCACGCCACCGCAGGACCGGCGGCAAGCTGCTGTTCGGAGTGAACCTCGTGCCCCTCGGCCCCGGCACGGTCGGCGTCGGCGACCCGGTGCGCGTGCTCGACCGGCGGTGATCGGCGCGGACCGGGAACCGGGGGGCGGGTGCCGGTCGTTGAGGGGACGCGCGGGATTCGTGGGAGACCGCGCACGCCGGACGTCCCGGCGCGGGTGAGCCGCTCCCTCCCGGTCCGGGCCGGGGCGGGCACCCGCCGCCGGGGGTGGTGACGCACCGGAAGGGGGGGACATGCGGGCACTCACCGGGCTGTGGCGCTGGCGGCGCAATCCGCTGCGCCGCGCGACCGATCTGGCCGAGGCGTGGGCGGCCCTCGTCGCGCTGCTGCTGATCGCCGTGGCCGCGCCCGTGACGGGCTGGCTGGTCGGCGCCGCCGCCGACGACGCGCTCCAGCGGTCCGCGCGGCAGCAGCGGCACGCACGCCATCTCGTCACGGCCACCGTGGTGCGCGAGCTGGGCGGCGCCCTGCCGGAGGCCGACCCGGAGTCGGCCTCCGCGCGTGCGAGCCGCAGCCGCGTCCTGGCGTACTGGACGGGTCCGGACGGCACCCGGCGGCACGGTCCGGTCCTCGCGGACCTCAAGTCCCCGCACCGGGGCGACCACTTCGGGCTCTGGACCGATGCGCACGGCCGGATGACGCCCCGCCCGCTGGACTCCGCCACGGCGACGGCGCACGCCGCGCTCGCGGGGCTCGGCGCGGCCCTGCTGACCGCGGCCCTGGCCGAGACCGCCCGGCGCGTGACCGTATGGCGCCTGGTCCGCCGCCGGTACGCGCGCTGGGACCAGGCGTGGGACCGCGCCGGGCCGGACTGGGGCAAGGCGGGCACCGGCAGCTGACGGCCCGACCGCTCCGGTCGGCCGGCCGCGCACGCACACGCTACGGTGGAGCGGCCGAAGCGCTGTCGGCGACGCCCCGTGGGTGCGTGACCCCCGGGGCGGACGGGATCCCGGGAGCGGCGAACGCGCTCCCGTCCGCGGGCCGCGCACGGTCGCGGCCCGGCACCGGCGACAGCGCCGCGGTGGGCGGCGAGCCATCAGGACGACGAGGTGGGGGCACGGCAACGCCATGACACAGGGCACGGTCCAGGTGACGCACACCGGTACATCGCGGTGGCGGCGCCGCACGGGTGAGTACGCGTCGCTCACCGCCGCCCTGGAGGCCGCCGCCGACGGCGACGTCCTCACCATCGCCCCCGGCACCTACCGGGAGAACCTCGTCGTGCACCGGGCGGTGACGCTGCGCGGCTCCGAGGGCTCGGCCGGCTCGGTGAGGATCGCGCCCGCGGACGGGGTGCCGCTCACCGTGCGGGCCTCGGCGGTGGTGCGGGACGTGCACGTGGAGGGCCAGGACGCGGCGGCGCCCGCGCTGCTGGTCGAGGAGGGCACGCCCGAGCTGACGGACGTGCGCGTCGTCACCCGGTCCGCCGTCGGCATCGAGGTGCGCGGCGGCGCCCGCCCGACCGTGCGCCGGTGCACCGTGGACAATCCGGCCGGCGTCGGCATCGCCGTGCTCGACGACGGCGGCGGGGTGTTCGAGGACTGCGAGGTCGTCGCGGCCGGCCAGGCGGGCGTGGCGGTCCGCGGCGCGGCCCGGCCGCGGCTGGAGCGCTGCCGGGTGCACCACGCCTCCGGCACCGGGCTCACCGTGACCGGGGAGAACACCGCGCTGGAGGCGGTGGGCTGCGAGATCTACGAGGTGCGCGGCGCCGGGGTGCAGATCACCCAGCGGGCCACCGCGCAGCTGACCGACTGCGAGGTGCACCGCACCACCGCGGACGGCATCACCCTGGACACCGACGCGGTGCTCACGCTCGCCGACTGCCGGCTGCACGACATCCCGGAGAACGCGGTCGACCTGCGCTCCCGCTCGGTGCTCACGCTGACCCGGACCACGGTGCGCCGGTTCGGGCGCAACGGCCTGTCGGTGTGGGACCCCGGGACCCGGGTGGACGCCAACCAGTGCGAGATCTTCGACAGCACCGGCGACTATCCGGCGGTGTGGGTGAGCGACGGGGCCACCGCCGTGCTCGACTCCTGCCGGGTGCACGACGTGCCGGACGCGCTGTTCGTCCTGGACCGCGGCTCCCGCGCGGACGTCGTCGACAGCGATCTGACGCAGGTGC
Organism: Streptomyces sp. NPDC104831; assembly: GCF_055583025.1. Taxonomy (NCBI): domain Bacteria; kingdom Bacillati; phylum Actinomycetota; class Actinomycetes; order Kitasatosporales; family Streptomycetaceae; genus Streptomyces; species Streptomyces sp. NPDC104831. Next base: position 34,203 of record NZ_JBVJOT010000048.1, on the reverse strand, counting down.
GCAACACGGCCGTGTCGGTGAGCGACGGGGCCACCGCGCAGCTGGACGACTGCCGGGTCCGGGAGGCGGCGACCGGCGCCTGGTTCCGCGACCACGGCAGCGGCGGCACGCTGAACAACTGCACCCTGGAGGGCACCCAGACGGGGGTGATCGTCACCAAGGGCGCCGACCCGGTCGTCGAGCGCTGCACGGTCGACTCGCCCGCCGAGGCCGGTTTCTACGTCTCCGCGGGCGGCCGGGGCACCTTCCTGCACTGCCGGGTCACCGGCAGCGGGGGCTACGGCTTCCACGTGATCGACGGCAGCCGCACGACGCTGCGCAGGTGCCGCACGGAGCGGTGCGCGCGCGGCGGGTACGAGTTCGCCGACGCCGGTCCGGACGCGGGCGCCGGGACGGGGCCGGTCGTGGAGGACTGCACCAGCGACGAGAGTGCCGCCTCCCGGACGCCCGCCCCCAGGGAGCCGGCCGTGCAGACGGTGCCGCAGTCCGCCGGCCTGCTGGGCGCCCTGCCGGGGCAGCGGGCGGCGGAGCGGGCCCCGTCCGGCCCCGCCGGGGAGCCCGACGGGGCGCGGCGGACGCCGAAGGACGTGCTCGGGGAACTCGACGCCCTGGTGGGGCTGGAGAGCGTCAAGCGGGAGGTGCGGGCGCTGACCGACATGATCGAGGTGGGCCGGCGCCGGCAGCGGGCGGGCCTGAAGGCGGCCTCGGTCAAGCGGCACCTGGTCTTCACCGGCTCCCCCGGCACCGGCAAGACGACGGTCGCCCGGCTGTACGGCGAGATCCTCGCCGCACTGGACGTGCTGGAGAGGGGCCACCTGGTGGAGGTGTCCCGGGTCGACCTGGTCGGCGAGCACATCGGCTCCACGGCGCTGCGCACCCAGGAGGCCTTCGAACGGGCGCGCGGCGGGGTGCTGTTCATCGACGAGGCGTACGCGCTGTCCCCGCAGGACGCCGGGCGGGACTTCGGCAAGGAGGCCATCGACACGCTGGTGAAGCTGATGGAGGACCACCGGGACGAGGTGGTGGTCATCGTCGCCGGGTACACCGCCGAGATGCAGCGCTTCCTCTCCGTCAACCCGGGCGTGGCCTCGCGTTTCTCCCGCACCATCACCTTCGGCGACTACGGCCCCGAGGAACTGCTGCGGATCGTGCGGCAGCAGGCGGACGAGCACGAGTACCGGCTGGCGCCGGGCGCCTCGGAGGCGCTGCTGACGTACTTCGCGGCGCTTCCGAAGGGCCCGGCGTTCGGCAACGGGCGTACCGCCCGGCAGACGTTCGAGGCGATGGTGGAGCGGCACGCGAGCCGCGTCGCCCAGTTCCCCGACCCGACCACCGACGACCTGACCCTGCTGTACGCGGAGGACCTGCCCGAGCTGCCCTGAACCGCGTACGGGCTTCGGGCCGGTCCTCGCCCGCCGGGTTACAGGTTGTCTCCCCAGCCGGGCTGGATCATGGTCTGGAAGGCCCACCTGCCGTCCCGCTTGAGCAGGATGTCGGCGTACCGCAGGCGCTGGGAGTGACCGTCGGCGGTCATGGTCGAGTCGGTGAAGACGACGGCCATCGAGGGCGACAGGAACACCGGGGTCCGGGTGGACTCGAAGGCGATGTCCTGGTCCCCCTCGCCCATCACGTGGGTCATGGTGGCGAGGAAGCGGTCCCGGTCCCACTGCGCCGACCGGCCGTCGCCCGCGGCGTCGTCGCTGACGAGGTTGAGCGGGAACACCGCCATGTCCGCCATGTGCCGGACGTCGCGCCGGCCGCTGGCCGCGTCGTACTCCGCGAACCAGGCGTCCAGGCTCGCGCGGTCCTCGGCGGTCGGGGTGTAGCCGGTGTCGGGCAGGAAGGTCATGCGGGCTCCTTCGGTGGTGGAGGAACACAGAGCTAATCAACTTTGACTAGTTACAACGCCGGGAGCGTACACGCCTCCGCGCCACTGATCAAACTTGATTAGCGCTGAGCCGGGAGGCCGGGCAGGAGACGGGTGAGGAGGGCCGCCCGTTCGCGGGCGAACGCGGGGTCCGACGGGTAGTCGGAGTGGCCGAGGATCGGGGCCGGGAGCGGGTCGTCGAGGGTGCGGCCGTAGGCACGGGGGTCCGGCAGGGGCTCGTGGTCGACCTCCGGGACGGTGCCGCCGGGGATCCGGACCGGGCCGCCGATGGGATCGGTGCGGCGGTAGAGGTTGCGCCAGCAGGCGATGTCGCGGTGCAGGGCGGCGAGCGCCGGCGGGCCGAAGTGGGCCGGGAACCAGCGGCCGTACAGGCGCTCCAGCGGGGAGCCGTAGGTGAGCAGGGCGACCCGGGTGCGCACGGACGGCGGGAGCTGCCAGGCCGCCGCGGCGGCGAGGACGCTGCCCTGGGAGTGCCCGGACAGCACCAGCCGGCCTCCGGTGCGCCGGGTCCAGGTGACCATGCGCCAGGTCAGGTCCGGCACCGCGCGCTCGGCGTAGCAGGGCGGGGCGAAGGGGTGGGCGGCGCGCGGCCAGAAGGTGCCGACGTCCCAGAGGATGCCGATGGTGCGCCGGGCCGAGGCGTCCTTGTAGGCACGCCTGCCCCAGGTCACGAAGAGCACGAAGCCGAGCCCGACCAGCCAGGAGCCGAGCGCCTGGGAGGTCTCGGCCACGGCCTGGAGGAGGTGGGGGGTGCGGCGGGCCGCGCCGTCGGGCGTCTTCCCGGTGGCCGCGGCTCCGGCCAGCGCGACCGTGCCCAGCAGCAGGGTGGTGGCGGTGAGGACGGCGACGACGAGCGGGACGCGGTCGGTGAGGGTGGCCATGGCGCGGGCGTGCGCGATGGCGCGGGTGCGGGGCGGGTCCTCGGGTTCGCCGGGGTATTCGCGGCGCACCCGGGCGCGTTCGGCGCGGGCGGTCCTCGCGGTGCGCACCGCGAGGGCGGCGGCCAGGAGCAGCAGCACCGCGATGAGCGGCGGGATGACGGACGACTGCCAGGTCAGCAGGGCGGGCGGGCCGGCGAGCAGGGACCGGGTGCCGTCCAGCCAGTCGGCGACGCGCTGGGCGACCCCGCCGGACATCACCCCGGCCAGGGCGCAGGCGAGCAGCGCGACGGCGGGCCCGCCGAGGCCCCGCATCCCGGTGCGCCGGTCGGGGCGGCGCCGGTACAGGTCCCGGGCCACGACCGCGAGGGCGACGACGAGCAGGCCCTGGGCCAGCATCAGGCCGCCGAAGGCCCAGGCGCCGGCCAGCCGCCCGGTGGACTGCCAGCCGGGCCGGGACCAGCCGGTGTACAGCAGGGCGAGCAGGAGCAGGGCGAGCGCGCCGAGCGGCAGGCGGCGGACCAGGTGCCGGTCCAGGCGCCGGTCGAGGCGGCGCTCGCTGCGGCCCCGGCGGCAGACCACCCAGGCCACCGCGACCGCCGCGGCGAGCAGGGCCGCGGTCAGGGCCCAGCCGAGGGCGTCCAGGACGGCGGGGCCGCCGGGGCGGTGGTCGAAGCGGGCGGCCGGGACGGTGACGGTGGCGGCCACGGTGAGCAGCCCGGCCGCGGTGTGCGCCGCGCGCAGCCGGGCGACCAGACGGCGCCCGTACCAGAAACCGGGCCGGGCCAGCGCTCCGCCGTCGGGGTCCGGCTCCGGGGTGTCGGCGCCGGGCCCGGCGGCCGGGGCGCCCGCGTCCCGCGCGACATCGGTGCCCGGCGTGGCGTCGTCCCCGTCCTCTCCGGGACCCGTGGCCCGCGCGGAGCCGGTGTTCACCACGGCGGCGTCCGGGGACAGCGGCCGGTGGGACTCGTAGGCGCTCCAGGTGCGGTGCGAGAGGTACCAGAGCAGGCCCGTCAGCGCGGCCGGCAGCAGGGCGGCGAGGGCCAGCCGGCGACCGGGCGCGCTCCACCAGCCACCTGCCCCGGCGGGCGCCCCGGGAGCCGCCGGGGCCAGGAAGCCCAGCCAGGAGTGGCGGCTTACGCACGCGGGGACGTTCGCGCACTGCCAGGCCACCAGGTCCAGCGCGACCTCGCAGACGGCGGCGACCAGCAGCACGGTCAGGGTGAGGGCGGCCAGCCTGACCAGCAGGCCGTAGAGCCGGACGGTGCGCGGCCGGCCGGGCGCGGCGGGGCGCATCCAGTGGGCGAGGTTGACGACCATGAACGGCAGCAGCAACAGCCACAGGGCACGGCTGCCGTCGCCGGAGGTGAGGTTGCACCAGACGTACGCCTCCCGGACCGGCCCGCCGCGCGGTTCCCGCCCCTCCGGCCCGGCCCCGTCGGCCCGGTCGGTCTCGACGTCCTCGGTGCGCCGGAAGACGGCGGCCGTGTCGTCGCCGGAGACCCGGACCGTGCGCGGATCGCCGAGCATCTTCTCGGGCGTTGTGCCGCCGACCCCGTGCACCAGCAGTTCCAGATCGGTCTCCAGGGCCGTGGACCACCCGGCGGCACGGCCCGCGTGATCACCCGCGTGGCCACCTGGGGGCGGACCGCCCGGGGCCCGGTCGTCGTACCGGCCCGGCGGCGGACCGTCGTCCTGCTCCGCCGTCTGCTCCCGCGCGCGTTCCGTCATCTCGCACATCCCCCGTGACGCCCTGACGTCTGTGTCGTGCGGGCTCCAGGATGGCCGGTCGGGCCGCCGTGTACACCCCCCGTCACCGAATCTCCCCGAACCGGGTCACGACGGACGCCCCGGAGGTGGTGGCGCGCGTGCCGCCGCCCCGTGAAAGGATGGGGCGCCCGCGCCCGGCCCGAACGGACGGAAGTCCAGGTCGCAGCCGGTGCGCCGGACGTGTCGGACGGTTGGCGGAGAAAGGACCGGAGCGTACGTGAGCGAGAATCAGAACCTCCTCGCGGAGCAGCGCCGCGCCCTGATCCTGGACGAGGTCCGGCGCCGGGGAGGTGTGCGGGTCAACGAGCTGACCCGCAAGCTCGGTGTCTCGGACATGACCGTGCGCCGCGACCTGGACGCGCTGGCCCGCCAGGGCGTGCTGGAGAAGGTGCACGGCGGCGCGGTGCCGGTGGTCGAGGCGAGTACGCACGAGCCGGGGTTCGAGGCGAAGTCGGGGCTGGAGCCGACCGCCAAGGAGGACATCGCGCGTGCCGCGGCCCGGCTGGTCGGCCCGGGGGCGGCGATCGCCCTGTCCGGCGGTACGACGACGTACGCGCTCGCCCGGCACCTGCTGGAGGTGCCCGACCTGACCGTGGTGACGAACTCGGTGCGGGTCGCGGACGTCTTCCACGGGGCGCAGCGCACCTCGGGGCAGCGCCGGCAGGCGGCCACGGTGGTGCTCACCGGCGGAGTGCGCACCCCGTCGGACTCGCTGGTGGGGCCGGTGGCCGATCAGGCGATCGCCGCGCTCCACTTCGATCTGCTCTTCCTCGGGGTGCACGGCATATCGGTGGAGGCCGGCCTGTCCACGCCGAACCTCGCGGAGGCCGAGACCAACCGGCGCCTGGTGCACTCCGCGCGCCGGGTCGTGGTGGTCGCCGACCACACCAAGTGGGGCACGGTGGGCCTCAGTTCCTTCGCCACGCTGGACCAGGTGGACACGCTGGTGACGGACGCGGGCCTGCCCGCCGAGGCACGCGCGGAGATCTCCGAGCACCTGCGGGTGGTCGTGGCGGGCGAGCCGGAGGACGAGATCGCGGAGGGCTGAGGCCCGCACGGCGAAGGCTCCGCCCGGCGGCGGCCCGCCGGGCGGCGGCCCCGCCTCAGTCCGGCCACACGCCGGTGGCCAGGAACGAGTCGATCGCCGCCGTGTACGGCGCGACGTCCAGTCCCTGCACCGCGAGCCACGCGTCCGAGTAGTACTTGTCGAGGTACCGGTCCCCCGGGTCGCACAGCAGGGTGACGACGCTGCCGGTACGGTCCTCGGCCACCATCTCGGCGACGATCTTCAGCGCGCTCCACAGCCCGGTGCCCGTGGAGCCGCCCGCCTTGCGGCCGATGGCGCCCTCCAGCGCGCGTACGGCGGCGACACTCGCCGCGTCCGGCACCTTCATCATCCGGTCGATCGCGCCGGGCACGAAGCTGGGCTCCACGCGGGGCCGGCCGATGCCCTCGATCCGGGAGCCGCAGTCACAGGTGACGTCCGGGTCGCCGGTGGTCCAGCCCTCGAAGAAGCAGGAGTTGTCCGGGTCGGCGACACAGATCCGGGTGTCGTACTGCGTGTAGTGGACGTAGCGGGCGAGGGTCGCGGAGGTGCCGCCCGTGCCCGCCGTGGCCACGATCCAGGCCGGCTCCGGGAACCGCTCCAAGCGCAGCTGGCGGAAGATGGATTCGGCGATGTTGTTGTTGCCGCGCCAGTCTGTGGCCCGCTCGGCGTAGGTGAACTGGTCCATGTAGTGGCCGCCGGTCTCCGCCGCCAGGCGGGCGGACTCCTCGTACATCTTCCGGGAGTCGTCCACGAAGTGACACCGCCCGCCGTGGAACTCGATGAGCCGGCACTTCTCGGCGCTGGTCGTACGCGGCATGACGGCGATGAAGGGCACGCCGATCAGCTTCGCGAAGTATGCCTCCGACACCGCCGTGGAGCCGCTGGACGCCTCGATCACCGGGCGGCCCGGGCGGATCCAGCCGTTGCACAGGCCGTAGAGGAAGAGCGAACGGGCCAGCCGGTGCTTGAGGCTGCCGGTGGGGTGGGTGGACTCGTCCTTGAGGTAGAGGTCGATGCCCCACCCCTCGGGCAGCGGGAAGCGCAGCAGGTGCGTGTCGGCCGAGCGGTTGGCGTCGGCCTGGACCTTGCGCACGGCCTCCTTCAGCCACTCGCGGTAGGCGGGGTCGCTGCGGTCGACGTCGAGGGTCGCGCCGGTTCTGGTCTGGGGCGGGCTGCTCACGGCCGGGCTCCTTACACTCATCGCCGACGGCGCCTCGCGCGGGCCGGCAGATCGAGCATAGGCACCTTCGACACGCCTTCCCACCTGCATAAACGCATCTTTGGGCCACCCAAAGGCGAGCTGGGGCACAGGCGTGCGAGCGGGCCGGGGCGCAGGGGGCGCAGTGCTCCCGGTGGCTCCCGTACACGCCCCGCGCGGGCTGGTGCTCCAGGCTCGGCCGAGGCAGACTGCACGCGACGGGACGGCTCGTCCCGGACGGGGGCATCAGGAACCGACACGTCATCGAACGACGCGAGCACGGAGAAGAGCGCGAGGGGGGCCGACATGGCCGAGCCGGAGTTCAGGGCCACACGCGTGCGGATCGGCAAGGGGCTGCGTTCGCTCACCCGGGCCGGGCAGGTCCGGATCAGCGACGGCAGACTCCAGTTGCTCACCAGCTACGGCAGCGAGATAGACAGCGCGCCGGTGCAGGCGGTGCGCGCCTCCAAGCCGTGGTTCGTGCCGGACGACCGGGCGCTGGCCGACCTGAACGGCACGCGGTACCTGCTGACGCTGGGCGAGCACGACCCCGCGCCGGGCCGGCCGGGACCGCCCGCGGCCCGGCGGTTCGTCGAGGCGGTCCGCCGGGCGGCGGGACGCGGCGGCTGAGCGCGTCGGGCCGCACGGGTGAACGCGACCGCGCGCCGGGCACGACGCGCGGTCGCGGCGAGTTGCGGGAGCGCTTGCGCTGCGTCACGCTGGTCTCACTCACTCTGGGTTTACCGGCGATAACGCTGCGAACCAGCCCGCCGGCCACGACAGCAGGCGGACGTTTGGACGCAAGCTCCCTGCTGGATCCGTTGTTCTCCGTGTTCTTCCGGTTCCTCCGGACCTCACATCGGGGAGTCGCAGCCGTGATCAGTCACCCAAGCAGGCACTGCACGGTGGAGCTCCAAGCCCTGCCGTCGCGGATCGGCCAGGTCCGCAGAATCGTATCTGCGCAGTTGCGTTACTGGCATCTCGACCCGTTGATCGACCGGGCCGCGCTCGGTGTGACGGAGCTGCTGAGCAACGTCCACCGGCACGCCAGGCCCGACAAGTCGTGCGTCGTGGAACTGGAGTTGCTGCCGGACCGGCTCACGGTCTCGGTGCGCGACCACGATCCGCGCCTTCCGGTACCGGCCGACGCCGCGGACCCGGCGGATGCCACCCCGCTGCTGGCCACCTGCGGTCGGGGACTGGCGATGGTGGCCGCGGTGAGCGAGAGCTGGGGGGCGCGGCCGGACGGGGAGAACGGCAAGGTGGTGTGGTTCACGCTGCCGGCCCCGGCGGCGGTCCACCGTCATCCGGCACGGTCGCCGCGGAACGCGTCCCGGGCCGCCCCGGCGCCGTCCCCGGCGACGGTCTCCGCAACGCTGGGGGCCGGGGTGCCGGCGAAAGGCGGCCCCGCCGTCCCGGTGGAGGCGGTGGCGGCGACCACGGCACCCGTGCCGGCGGGCACCGCGGCGGGAGGCGCGGTGGCCGTCGGCGGTGCGGGCGCACCCGTGACCGCGGGCACGGCGGCGGGGGGCGCGGTGGCCGTCGGCGGTGCGGCACCGGCCGGGGCGGCGGACTACGGCGCACGATGACGCGGCGGCGGCCCGGGTCCGAGGGGCCCGGGGCTGCCGCCGCCGGCCGGCCGCCTCCGCGAACGGGACCACCCGGCCCAGGGCGCCCTGGGCCGGCGCCGCCGCCCGGCCGCGCCCGCGCGCCGAGGCGCCCCGGAGTCAGGGCGCCCGGCCCCGAACCTCTCCCGCACCCGGCCACCCCCGCGGCGGCAGTGCCCCGGCCCCCTGGCGCCCGGGGCGCTCCGCCATGGCGGTCCGGTCACACCTGCGGGGATCGGGGCGAGCCGCCGGACAAGGGACTGGCATTCTGTAACTACTAGTATGTACAGTACTCGCATGAGCACCTCGGAACGACTGATCGAGTCCACCCGCGAGCTGCTGTGGGAACGCGGGTACGTGGGCACCAGCCCCAAGGCGATCCTGGAGCGCGCGGGCGCCGGCCAGGGCAGCATGTACCACCACTTCAAGGGCAAGCCGGATCTCGCCCTCGCCGCGATCCGGCGCACCGCCGCGGAACTGCGGGCGACCGCCGAGGCGTTGCTCGACGGGCCGGGCACGCCGTACGAGCGGATCGAGGCGTACCTGCTGCGCGAGCGCGATGTGCTGCGGGGCTGCCCGGTCGGCCGGCTGACCATGGACCCGGACGTGATCGCCAGCGACGAGCTGCGCGCGCCCGTCGACGAGACGATCGCCGCGATCCGGGACCGGATCGCGGCGATCGTCGAAGAGGGCAAGCGGCAGGGTCAGTTCGCGCCGGAGCTGGACGGCGCGGAGGTAGGCGCGGCGGTCCTCGCGACCGTGCAGGGCGGCTATGTCCTCGCCCGCGCCTCCGGCTCCCCCGCCGCCTTCGACGCCGGCGTGCGCGGCCTGCTCGCGCTGCTCGCCCCCCGCAGCCCCGAAGCTCCCGAAGCCCCCGCGGCTTCCCCGACTCCCGGACAGGAGAACTGAGTCACGTGCACATCACCCGACGGCGGCCCGGCACGCGGCAGGGCCCGGCGGAGAACTTCACCGGCACCGTCTGGCTGGACGAGATAGCCGCCCCGGCCGCCGCCCGGCTGCGCATGTACAGCGTGCACTTCGCGCCCGGCGCGCACACGGCCTGGCACACGCATCCGCACGGGCAGGTGCTGCACGTCCTGGAGGGCGAGGGGCTGGTGCGGTGCGAGGGCGGCGAGGTGGAGGAGATCCGCGCGGGCGACACGGTGTGGATCGAGCCGGGCGTGAGGCACTGGCACGGTGCCGGGCCGCGCACCTTCATGACCCACCTCGCGGTCGTGGAGGCCGCCGAGGACGGCACGACCGCCGAGTGGGACGCGCACGTGTCCGACTATCCCGCCTGAGAGAGGGCACGACATGCACGCGATGCAGTACGAGTTCACCCTGCCCGCCGACCACGACATGGGGGCCGTCCGGTCCCGGGTCGCCCGTGTCGGGCATGTGCTGGACGACTGGGACGGCCTGGGCGTCAAGACGTACGTGATGCGCGAGCGCGGCGTGAACGGCTCGCCGGTGAACCAGTACGGGCCGTTCTACCTGTGGAACACCATGGAGGGCATGAACAGGTTCCTGTGGGACGGGGCCTTCCAGGGGCCCGTCGACGACTTCGGGCGGCCCGCGGTGCGGCAGTGGACCGGCCTGGCCTTCGAGGAGGGCGCGGCGACCGCCTCCACGCCGGCGTACGCCGTCCGGCGGCGCCGGCCGGTTCCGGAGGGCGTGGAGTTGGCGGCCTTCATGGCGGACGCGGTGGCCGAGACCGGGAGGCTGGCGGCGGCGGACGGCGCGGTGCTCGCGGCGGCGGCCGTGGACACGCGTGCCTGGGAGGTCGTGCACTTCTCCCTGTGGGAGCACGACGCCCCCGAGGCGGACGGGGACCTCTTCGAGGTGCTGCACCTGTCCGCGCCCGGCCGGGACCGGCTTCCGCGTGGTCGGCAGTGGTGAGGCGCGTCCGTACCGTCCTCGGTGACATCCCGCCCGGCGAGCTGGGCGTGTGCGACGCGCACGACCACCTCTTCCTGCGCAGCCCGCGGTTGCCGGGGCAGGAGCTGGACGACGTGTGCGCCGCCCGGGCCGAACTGGCGGCGTTCCGGGCGGCGGGCGGGGCGGCCGTCGCGCAGTGGACGCCGTACGGCATGGGGCGGCGGGCGGCGGACCTGCCGGCGTTGTCCCGGGCGACCGGGGTGCGGATCGTCTGCGCCACCGGACTGCACCAGGCGGCGCACTACGCGCCAAAGTCGCTGGCCGGGCTGAGCGGCGGCCGGCTGGCCCGCCTGTTCGTGTCGGAGCTGACCGAGGGCATCGGGACGACCGGCGTGCGGGCGGGGCTGATCAAGGTGGCGGGCGGGTTCCACGGGCTCGACGCGCACGCCCGCCGGACGATGGCGGCGGCGGCCGAGGCGCACCACGCCACCGGTGCGCCGATCGCCGTGCACCTGGAGCTGGGCACCGGCGCGCTGGACGTGCTCGACCTGCTGTGCGACGAGTGGGAGGTGCCCGGGGAGCGGGTGATCCTGGGGCATCTGAACCGCTCCCCCGACCCGGTGGTGCACCGGGAGGCCGCCGCGGCGGGCTGCTGGCTGGCCTTCGACGGGCCGTCCCGCGCCCACCACGCCACCGACTGGCGGATGCCGGAGGCGGTACGGGCCCTGGCGGAGGCGGGGTTCGGGGACCGGCTGCTGCTCGGCGGGGACACGGTGACCGCCGGGGCGCGCTCGGTCGACGGCGGGCCCGGCATGCCGTACCTGCTGCGCCGGGTGCGGCGGCGGCTGGCGGCGGCGGTGGGCGCGGAGCTGGTGGAGCGGATGCTCGGCGAGCACCCCGGGCGGGCGTTCGGCGCCGACTGGAAGTGAGGGGCCGGGCGGGAAATGCGGATGAACAGCCGGGAGGCGGACCCTAACCTGACCGGCATGATCACGCCCGTGTATCCGCCCAAGCCCGTGCCCGGCGACCGCATCGCGGTCCTCTCGCCCGGATCCGGCCTGGCGGGGATCCTGCCGCTTCCGTTCGAGCTGGGGCTCAGGCGGCTGCGGGAGGACTTCGGCCTGGAGCCGGTGGAATACCCCACCACCCGCACCCCGGGCGCCGGTCCGCGGGACCGTGCCGCCGACATCCACGCCGCCTTCGCCGATCCGGCGGTCAGGGCGGTGATGGCCAGCATCGGCGGCGACGACCAGATCACCGTGCTGTCCCACCTGGACCGGGAGCTGATCCGCGCCCACCCCAAGCCGTTCTTCGGCTTCAGCGACAACACCAATCTGCTGCTGTTCCTGCGCAATCTGGGCATCGTCGGCTACCACGGCGCCGCCGTGATGACCGAGCTGGGCCGCCCGTGCGCGATGCACCCGGTGACCGCCGACTCGCTGCGCGCGGCCCTGTTCACCTCGGGCCCGTACGAACTGCGCCCGGCCGGGCGCTACCGCGACACCGACCGCGACTGGGCCGACCCGGCCACGTTCGACGCCGAACCCGACTCCGAGCCGGCCGGCGGCTGGATCTGGCACCGGCCCGACCGGGTCGTCGAAGGGCGCGCCTGGGGCGGCAACCTGGAGATCCTTTCGTGGCTGCTGATGGCCGACCGCGAGATCGAACGCGATCCGGCCGCCTACGACGGAGACGTGCTGTTCCTGGAGACCTCGGAGGAACTGCCGAGCGCCACCGAGGTCTTCCGGATCCTGCGCAACATGGGGGAGCGCGGCCTGCTGGAGCGCTTCCCCGCACTGCTGATGGCCCGCGCCAAGGCCTGGAGCTTCGAGCGGCCGAACGACGCGGACGCCAAGCGGCGCTATGCCACCGAGCAGCGTGAGGCGGTGCTGCGCGCGCTGGAGGTGTATGCCCCGCACACCATGGTCGTCTTCGATGTGGATTTCGGACACACCGATCCGCAGTTGGTGATCCCTTGCGGCGGTGAGGTCCGCGTGGACGGCCCGGCGCGCCGGATCACGGTGACGTACTGACGGCCCGACGCCCTGCGCGTCACCGCGCGCTGCCGGCCAGTGCCGTCAGCGGGTCGTCGAGGACCGGCTGCCAGGCAAGTTCCCCGGCGCCGACCAGGCTGCTGTGGTCGAGGGTGCACGGCAGGATGGGGACGCCGCCGCTCTGGCCCCACAGGCTGCGGCCCGCGACCACCGCGCGCAGCCGGCCCGGGTCGGCCGCCAGCAGGGTGCGGTGCAGACCGCCGAGGATGATGCGGTCCGGGTTCAGGATGTTGACCAGGCCGGCCAGGCCGAGGCCGAGGCGGTCGATGAGGGCTTCGGCCGCCCTGCGGACGGCCGGGTCGTCGTACTGGGTGCGCAGCAGGTCGTCGGCCTGCCGCAGCAGCGACACCTCGGGGCCGGGCTCCCGGCCGGCCTCCACCAGCAGGGCCAGCGGGTCCGCCTCCACGTCCAGGCAGCCGCGGCTGCCGCAGTGGCAGGGGCGGCCCTCGGGGTTGACCGTGAGGTGGCCGACCTCCAGCGCGAGGCCCGAACTGCCGGTGTGCAGCCGGCCGTCCAGGACGAGCGCGCCGCCGACCCCGCGGTGCCCGGTGGCCACGCACAGCAGGTCCCGCGCGCCCCGGCCGGCGCCGTGCCGGTGCTCGGCGAGCGCGACGAGGTTGACGTCGTTGCCCGTGAACGCGGGCCCCGTGATGCCCGCGGCGCGCACGCGCTCCGCGAAGGTCCGCCGGACCGGCGCGCCGACGGGCCAGGCCACGTGCAGCGGGTTGAGGGCCAGGCCGTCGGGTTCGGCGACGGCGGACGGCACGGCGAGCCCGGCGCCGACACAGCGCCGGCCGGTCGTGCGCAGCAGTTCGGCGCCCGCCTCCACGACACTGCCCAGCACCTGGGCGGGATCGGCCTCGACGGCCTCGCAGCCGGGCGCGGTCGCCACGATCCGGCCGCCGAGCCCGACCAGCGCGGCCCGGAAGCCGTCGGCATGGATCTGCGCCGCGAGGACCACCGGCCCGTCCTCGGCGACCTCCAGCCGGTGCGAGGGGCGGCCCTGGGAGCCGGCCGCGGAACCGGGCCGGGCGTCCACCCGGATCAGGCCCAGCGCCTCCAGCTCGGCGGCCACCGCGCCGGCCGTCGCCCGGGTGACGCCGAGTTCGGCGGTGAGCACGGCCCGGGTCGGCGCCCGTCCGGTGTGCACCAGCTCCAGCGCGGGCCCGAGGGCACCGCGCCCCCGGTCCAGCCGCGCCCTCGAGGTGGTCCTCTCCCCCGCTGTCCGGGGATCCGCCTTGCCGTTCATGAGGGCGAGTCTCCCATGATCCGCGCCCGGGGTGACCGGTCCCGTCGGCTATCGGCCGCTGACCCGCAGGGTGATGTTCAGCCGCCCGGCGAGGCCCAGCCAGTCCGGTGCGGTGCCCGGGCGGACCCGGGGCACGCCGTGGTAGGCGAGCCGGGAGGGACCGCCGAAGACGAACAGGTCGCCGCCGCACAGCTCGACGTCGGTGTACGGCTTGCCGCGCGTGGCGGTGTTGCCGAAGCGGAACACACAGGTGTCGCCGAGGCTGAGGGAGACCACCGGTGCGTCGGCCTCCTCGTCGGCGTCGCGGTGCATGCCCATGCGGGCGTCGGCGTCGTAGAAGTTGATCAGGGCGATGTCGTACGGCGCGGCCGGCACGGCGTCCGGGCCGAGGGCGTCGGTCACCGCGCGCCGGCCCAGTTCGCCGAGCCAGTCCGGGAACGGCTTGACGGGGGCGCCGTCGCCGTCCACGGCGGTGCGGGCGTAGGCGTACGGATACCAGTGCCAGCCCAGGCAGACCTGGCGGGCGGTCATCGTGCCGCCGCCGGGGGTGCGGACCGTGCGCAGTCCGGCGGGGGGCCGCGCCCACCGGCGGCAGGCGGCGAGCAGGGCGCGCTGCCGCGCGGCATCCAGCCAGTCCGGGACGTGCACGGCGCCCGGCGCGACCCGCGCGCGCTCCCTGGGGAAGAGCTCATCCTCCATGCCCCCATCCTGCCCCACGGGCCCTGAGCTGCGGCTCGGTTAGCCTGGGACGCACGATGAGCGACCGTATGACGACACCGTGGGGCGAGGTCGAGCTGACCCGTTTCCCCGAGGACCCGCGCGACCGGCTGCGTGCCTGGGACGCCTCCGACGCGTACCTGCTGCGCCATCTCGCCGAGGAGGGCGTGCCGCTCACCGGCGCGGTCGTGGTGGTCGGGGACCGCTGGGGCGCGCTGGTCACCGCGCTGGCCCGGCACCGGCCGACGCAGATCACCGACTCCTTCCTCGGTCAGGAGGCGACCCGGGCGAACCTGGCGCGGGCCGGTGTGGAGCCGGGGGCCGTGGGGCTGCTCACCACCCAGGACCCGCCTCCGGAGCGGGTGGACGTGCTGCTGGTGCGGGTGCCCAAGAGCCTGGCGCTGCTGGAGGACCAGTTGCTGCGGCTGGCGCCGTCCGTGCACGCGGGCACGGTCGTCGTCGGCACCGGCATGGTGAAGGAGATCCACACCTCGACGCTGCGGCTGTTCGAGCGGATCCTCGGGCCGACCCGGACCTCGCTGGCCCGGCAGAAGGCCCGGCTGATCTTCTGCGCCCCCGATCCGGCGCTGGAGCGGCCCGCGAACCCGTGGCCGTACGGCTACGCCCTCCCGGACGGTGTCGGCGCGGTGTCGGGGCGCACGGTGGTCAACCACGCGGGCGTCTTCTGCGCCGACCGGCTGGACGTCGGCACCCGTTTCCTGCTGCGGCACCTGCCGGGCCCGGGCGCGGGCCGCGTGGTGGACCTCGGCTGCGGCAACGGCGTGGTGGGGACGGCGGTGGCGCTGGCCGATCCGACGGCCGAGGTCCTGTTCGTGGACGAGTCCTTCCAGGCGGTGGCCTCGGCGGAGGCGACGTACAAGGCGAACGGGGTGCCGGGGCACGCCGAGTTCCGGGTCGGGGACGGGCTGGCCGGGGTCGCCTCCGGCAGTGTGGACCTGGTGCTGAACAACCCGCCGTTCCACTCCCACCAGGCGACCACCGACGCGACGGCCTGGCGGATGTTCACCGGGGCGAAGCGCGCGCTGCGCCCGGGCGGCGAGCTGTGGGTGATCGGCAACCGGCACCTCGGCTACCACCTGAAGCTGAAGCGGTTGTTCGGGAACAGCGAGACGGTGGCGGCGGACCCGAAGTTCGTGGTGCTGAGGGCGGTCAAGAAGGGCTAGCCGGACCGCCCGGTGCCGCGGCGCCGGGCGGTCCGGCCGCGCGGCTCCCCCGTCCCGCTCCGGGCGCCGGTCAGCCGCCGGTCCCGGGCAGTACCCCGATGATCCGCCGTACCTCGCGGGCCATCGCCTCCCGCCCCACGCCGAGGTACGCGCGCGAGTCGACGGCCTCGGGGCGGGCGGCGAGGAAGTCCCGGATGGCGCCGGTCATGGCCGCGTTGAGCGCCGTGCCCACGTTGACCTTGGCGATGCCGCCGCCGACCGCCGCGACCAGGGCGTCGTCCGGTACGCCGGAGGAGCCGTGCAGGACGAGCGGCACGCTCAGCCCGGCGGACAGCCGTTTCAGCAGGGCGTGGTCGAGTACGGCGGTGCGGCGGGTCATGGCGTGGGCGCTGCCGATGGCGACGGCCAGGGCGTCGACGCCGGTGGCGGCGACGAAGTCCCGCGCCCGGCCCGGGTCGGTGCGCGCGCCGGGCGCGTGCGCGTCCAGCGGGGGCCGGCCGTCCTTGCCGCCGATCTGCCCCAGCTCCGCCTCGATCCACAGCCCCCGGGCGTGCGCCCAGTCGGCGGCGGCGCGGGTCACGGCGAGGTTGTCGGCGTAGGGCAGGCGGGCCGCGTCGTACATGACCGAGCCGAATCCGGCATCGGGTGCCTGGCGCAGCAGGTCGTCGCTCTGCACGTGGTCCAGGTGCAACCCGACGGGTACGGCCGCCCGTTCGGCGGCGGTGACGGCGGCGCGGGCCAGCGGCAGGAGCCGTCCGTAGCGGAACTTGACGGCGTTCTCGCTGACCTGGAGGACCACGGGTGAGCCGGCCGACTCGGCGCCGGCGATGACGGCCTCGATGTGTTCCAGGGTGATGACGTTGAACGCGGCGACGGCGCGGCGGGCCGCTGCGGCCCGGGTGACCAGCTCGCCGGTGGGCACGAGGGGCACGGGGTGTCCTTCCAGGGCGTGGCCGGCGGGGTCAGGGGGCGAGGATCACCGAGCGGGTGAGGTGACGCGGCCGGTCGGGGTCGAGGCCCCGGGCGGCGGCGACCGCGACCGCGAGCCGCTGGACGCGGACGAGTTCGGCGAGCGGGTCCCGTTCGCTCTCGATCCATGCCGCGCCGGTGGCGCGGACCTGTGCGGCGAGCCCGTCGGGCGCCGTGCCGAGCATCCAGGTGGCGGTGTCCTCGCAGGTCACGCTGATCGGGCCGTGCCGGTACTCCATCGCCGGGTAGGACTCGGTCCAGGACAGGGAGGCCTCGCGCATCTTCAGAGCGGCCTCGTTGGCGAGTCCGACGGTCCAGCCGCGCCCCAGGAAGGTGAACTGGGCGCGGTCCACGAGGCCTTCGGGCAGCGGGTCGGCGAGAGCGGTGCGGGCGTCGGCCACGACGGCGTCGGTGTGCAGGCCGAGGTGGGCGCGCAGCAGGGTGAGCGCGGTGGTGGCGAACCGGGTCTGGACGACGGAGCGTTCGTCGGCGAAGTCCAGCACGACGAGGTCGTCCGCGGCGGCCGTGACCGGGGTGTCCGGGTCGGCGGTGACGGCGGTGGTGCGGGTGTGCCCGGCCAACTCGCCCAGCACGTCGAGTACTTCGGTGGTGGTGCCGGACCGGGTGAGGGCGACGACCCGGTCGTAGGACCGCCCGCGGGGGAACTCGGAGGCGGCGAACGCGTCGGTCTCGCCCCCTCCGGCTCCCTCCCGCAGCGCGGCCACCGCCTGGGCCATGAAGTACGAGGTGCCGCACCCGACGACGGCGACCCGCTCCCCCGCCCGCGGCAGCGCGTCCCGGTGCCGCTCGGCCTGCTCGGCCGCTCGTGTCCAGCACTCGGGCTGGCTGTTCAGCTCGTTCTCGACATGGGTCATGGCCCACACCCTCCCCTTGCTGATTGTTCTTGCAAGATATAGCGAGCTTTCGATCACAATCAAGCATTCAGAGAGGGGAAGAACGGGTGCGCTAGGGTCGCCGGGAGATCGTCCGGAGGATGCGATGGGAGGCTGCGGATGTCCCGGGACGCCCGCTGGAAGGCGCTGCTGGAACTGCTCGTGGAGCGCGGCCGGCTGGAGGTCGAGGAGGCGGCGGCCGAGCTGGCGGTGTCGGCGGCGACGATCCGCCGGGACTTCGACCGGCTGGCCGAGCAGCAGATGCTGGTCCGCACCCGGGGCGGAGCGGTGGTGCACGGGGTGTCGTACGAACTCCCGTTGCGCTACAAGACGGCCCGGCGCGCCTCGGAGAAGCAGCGCATCGCCAAGGCGGTGGCCGAACTCCTCGCGCCGGGCGAGGCGGTGGGGCTGACCGGCGGTACGACCACCACGGAGGTGGCCCGGGCGCTGGCCGTGCGCGGCGACCTCGCCACCGGCTCCCCCGCGCTGACCGTCGTCACCAACGCCCTCAACATCGCCAACGAGCTGGCCGTGCGCCCCCAGTTCAAGATCGTGGTGACGGGCGGGGTGGCGCGCGCGCAGTCGTACGAACTCATCGGTCCGCTCGCGGACGGGGTGCTGGGCCAGATCACGCTGGACGTGGCGGTGCTCGGCGTCGTGGGCTTCGACGTCACGCACGGGGCGGCGGCGCACGACGAGGCGGAGGCCGCCATCAACCGCCTGCTGTGCGAGCGCGCCGAACGCGTGGTGGTCGCCGCCGATTCCAGCAAGCTGGGCCGCCGCGCGTTCGCCCGGATCTGCGGGACCGAACTCGTGGACACGCTGGTGACGGACACGGCGGTGGAGCAGGAGACGGTACGGCGACTGGAGGAGGCGGGCGTGCGGGTGCTGGCGGTGTGAGCGCACCGGCACGGCGGACGACGGCGCGAGGTGCGCCGGTACGGCGGACGACGCCGCGAGGTGCGCCGGCCGGTCGTCTCAGATGCCGCCGAGGTCGGCCTTGACGAACCCCGCGCCCCGCTGGTCGTTGCAGCCCGCCACCGGACGGTCGGCCGGGTCCGGCCAGGTCTGCGGGGCCTGGAGCGCGACGCTCACCAGTGTCAGCAGCAGGTCGACGTCGCTCGCGGCGTCCAGGCGCAGCGTCACCCACGGCGAGCCGCGCACGATCCTGATCGCGCCCGAGTTCTTGAGGTCCTTGGTGAACCGCCGGACCGCCCGGTCGGTGAGCCGCAGATCGACATCACGCTCGGAGTGGAAGTGGACGATCTCGCCCTGGGCGGAACTCACCGCCTGACCCAGGCCACAGCTGGGGACGGTCTCTCTCAGATCCGGCCAGGTCGCCAGTTGCGCGAACGCGCGCGAGGCCAACGTCATGGGCCCATCATGGCGCGCTCACCCCGCCGCAACCAGTTGGTGAGCGCGCATTAACCGACCTGTATCCGCAGCGCGTTCAGGAATCCGCACGTCCATTCAGCAGTCGAACGCCCCTGCCCCTGGCGGGGGTTGTCCGTTCCGGTGCCGTGCGGGGCGCGGAAACCGCAGGTGGGCGGGTGCGGCGAGGGAACCGGCCCTTTCCCGTGCCAGGGACGCACGGGAAAGGGGAGCCGGCGGGTCCGGTCGAGCGGGCCGGCACGGGGCATCCCGAAAGGGCTAAGCACCGGACACCGGTTCGTCACCAGGGCCGACGAGGGAGCGCGGTTGACGGCCGGCCGTGCGGCGCCGGCACCCGTGCCTCCCTTGCCCGGCCCCGGCGCCACCCGTACGCTGGAGTTTGTGCCGATTCTAAACAAAACCCGGGTGCACAGCGTCGTGCCGGGCCGCAGCCTCACGGCACTGCGCGCGGCGATCACCGCCTTCTTCGCCCTGGACGGATTCATCTTCGCGGGATGGGTCGTCCGCATCCCCGACATCAAGCACCAGACGCACGCCTCCGCCGGCGCCCTCGGGCTCGCCCTGCTCGGGGTGTCCGCCGGGGCCGTGCTCACCATGACGCTGACGGGCCGGCTGTGCCGTCGCTACGGCAGCCATCCGGTGACCGTGGTCTGCATGGTGGTGCTCGCGCTCAGTGTGGCGCTGCCCCCGCTCACCCACTCGGCGCCCGTGCTGGGGGCCGTGCTGCTGTTGTTCGGCGCGGGCTACGGCGGTGTCAACGTGGCGTTCAACAGCGCCGCCGTCGATCTGGTCGCCGCGCTGCGCAGGCCGATCATGCCGAGTTTCCACGCGGCCTTCAGCCTGGGCGGGATGGTCGGCGCGGGCCTCGGCGGACTGGTCGCCGAGCACCTCTCCCCCACCCGTCACCTGCTGGGCCTCACCGTGGTCGGGCTGCTCGTCACGGCCGTCGCCGGACGCACCCTGCTGCGGTGCGAGCCGCCGGCGCCGCCGGAACGCCCGGAGACGCCGGCGGCGAAGCCGGGCGGGAAGTCCCGGCGCGGGCTCGTCGTCGTCTTCGGGCTGGTCGCGCTGTGCACGGCGTACGGGGAGGGCGCGATGGCCGACTGGGGCGCGCTCCACCTCCAGCAGGACCTCGCGGCCTCCGCCGGCACCGCGGCCACCGGGTACGCGTGCTTCGCGCTCGCCATGACCATCGGCCGGCTGTCCGGGACGGCGCTGCTGGCCCGGCTCGGCCGGGCCCGGACCGTGATCGGCGGCGGCGGCGTCGCGGCGGCCGGGATGCTGCTCGGCGCGCTCGCACCGTCGGTGTGGGCGGCGCTGGCGGGTTTCGCGATCACCGGTCTGGGACTCGCCAATCTCTTCCCGGTCGCCCTGGACCAGGCGGGCGCGCTGGCCGGTCCGTCCGGGGTCGCCCTCGCCTCCACCCTCGGCTACGGCGGCATGCTCCTCGGGCCGCCCGCGATCGGGTTCATGGCCGACTGGTTCTCCCTGTCCACGGCGCTCACCAGCGTGGCCGCGCTGGCCGCGGTCGCCACCGTCCTCGGCGTGGCGACGCGTCGCGCCTTCACGGACCCCGCTGCGCCCTCGCGACCGGCGCGCTGACGAGGCCGCGGAGTCCGCACCCCCGGCCCCCCGGGTCGGCCCCGCCGCCCGCCCCGGGCGGCGGGGCCGACTCCTCCGGCACGTCTTGCGCGGCCCGGACGAGCAAGGCGGGCCGGGGCGCCGCTGCCGTGGTGGCCCGGCCGGCGGTGTTCGCGCCGGCCGCGGGGGGCGTCGTTCGTCCCGTCACACGTTGGAGTGCAAGAGGACCGCCGTCCGGATGAGCGGCCGCCGGCATGAGCATCGTCGCCTCATGACCTTACGAAAGACACCCGGCCCCAACAGGGCCTCGGCGACGGGAACGACACCCCTCGCCGAGGCCGCCGCCTCCGCCGCGCCCTCGGCCGTCACGGGCCGCGCGTGCGGTACCGGCGGGCCGCACACGGACGCCGGGGGCACGAACAGCGGCCCGGGCCCGCGCGCCCGGCGCCCCCGCGGCACGATCGCCCGGCTCCCGCGGAGCGAGCGCACGGGGGTGGTCGGCCATGTCCCCCGCCCTTTCTGACGACCGGCAGACTGGTTCCATGAAGATCGCCGACTTCATCGAAACCCTGGACCGCGAGGGCCGGTTGCTCGCGGCGGCCGCCGCTGCCGCGGGGCCCGGCGCCAGAGTTCCGACGTGCCCCGACTGGCAGGTGCGCGATCTGGTGCGGCACACCGGCTGGGTGCACCGCTGGGCCGCCGCCCTGGTCGCCGACCGGGTCACCACGCGCCGGCCGCTGGGCGATCCGCCGGAGACGGCCGACGACGAGCTGGTGTCCTGGTACCGGGACGGTCACCGCCTGGTGGTGGACACGCTGGCCGCCGCCCCCGCCGACCTGGAGTGCTGGACCTTCCACCCGGCGCCCAATCCGTCACCGCTGGCGTTCTGGACCCGTCGGCAGGCGCACGAGACGACCGTGCACCGCTACGACGCCGAGCGAGCGCGCGGCGGGGAGCCGTCCCCGATCGCCCCGGACTTCGCGGCGGACGGCATCGACGAACTGCTGCGCGGCTTCCACGCCCGCGAGCGCAGCCGCGTGCGCTGCGAGGAGCCGCGGGTGCTGCGGGTGCGCGCGGTGGACGCGGGGGCGGACGCCGTGTGGACCGTACGGCTCACGGCCGGGCCGCCGGTGACGGTGCGCGGGGCGCAGGGCGAGGCGGAGACCGAACTGTCGGGGCCCGCCGACCAGTTGTACCTGGCCTTGTGGAACCGGGCGGATATCCCCCGGGTGACCGGTGATCCGGCGCTCGCGGCCCTGTGGCGGGAGCGGTCCGGGATCTGAGGCCCGGTCAGTCCGTGCCGGCCAGCATCCGGGCCAGCACCTCGCGCTGCACCGGCCGTACCTCGCCGTGCAGCGCGCGCCCCTTCGCCGTGAGGCAGACCCGCACCGCGCGCCGGTCCTCCGCACACATGCCGCGCTCCACGAGGCCGTCCTTCTCCAGCCGGGCGATGAGCCGGGACAGCGCGCTCTGACTGAGATGGACCCGGTCGGAGATCTCCTGCACCCGGTAGGCAGAGCTGCCGTCCGGGGCCACGCCCTCGGCCAGCAGGTCGAGGACCTCGAAGTCGCTGGCGCACAGCCCGTGCCCGTGCAGCACCCGGTCCAGTTCGCACTGGGTGCGGGCATGCAGCGTCAGGATCTCCCGCCACTGCTCCACGAGCCCCTGCTCGGCATTCTTCGCCGCCATGCCCGCACGGTAGCAGAAAACGAGGTTTGTTGCACCGTAATTAAATGAGCTTGCATCTGATGCGTGTGCATGTAATCTCGTCGCCATGACCTCTCCGCTCACCACCTCCGCGGCCCCGTCCCCGGCCGCGCGCTGGACTCCCCGGCTGTGGGGCACCCTCCTGGTGCTGTGCGCCGCGATGTTCCTGGACGCGCTCGACGTGTCGATGGTCGGCGTGGCCCTGCCGTCCATAGGCTCGGATCTCCACCTGTCCACGTCGACCCTCCAGTGGATCGTCAGCGGCTACATCCTGGGCTACGGCGGCCTGCTCCTCCTCGGCGGCCGGACCGCCGATCTGCTCGGCCGGCGCCAGGTGTTCCTGGTGGCCCTCGCCGTCTTCGCGGTCGCGTCGCTGCTCGGCGGGCTCGTGGACTCGGGCCCGCTGCTGATCGCCAGCCGCTTCGTCAAGGGCCTCAGCGCGGCCTTCACGGCGCCGGCCGGGCTGTCGATCATCACCACCACGTTCCCGGAGGGCCCGCTGCGCAACCGGGCCCTGTCGATCTACACCACCTGCGCCGCCACCGGTTACTCCCTGGGCCTCGTCTTCTCCGGCCTGCTGACGGAGGCCAGCTGGCGGTTCACGATGCTGCTGCCGGCGCCGGTCGCGCTGATCGCCCTGTTCGCGGGCATGAAGCTGCTCCCGCGCAGCGAGCGCGAGCGCGGCCACGGCGGCTACGACGTCCCGGGCGCCGTCCTCGGCACCGCCTCGATGCTGCTGCTCGTCTTCACCGTGGTCCAGGCACCGGAGGCCGGGTGGGCGTCGGCCCGCACGATCCTGTCCTTCGCCGCCGTGGCCGTCATGCTGGTGGTGTTCGTCCTCGTCGAGCGGCGCAGCCCCAGCCCGCTGATCCGGCTCGGGGTGCTGCGCTCCGGCCCCCAGGTGCGGGCCCAGCTCGGCGCGCTGACCTTCGTCGGCAGCTACACCGGCTTCCAGTTCCTGGTCACCCTGTACATGCAGCAGGTGCTGGGCTGGTCGGCCATGCACACGGCGCTGGCGTTCCTCCCGGCGGGTGCGCTGGTGGCGCTCTCGGCGACCAAGGTCGGCACCGTCATCGACCGGTTCGGCACGGGACGGCTGATCGTGCTGGGCTTCGTCATGATGACGGCCGGATACGCGCTGTTCCTGCGCATCGACCTGAACCCGGTCTACGCGTCCGTGATCCTGCCGACCATGCTGCTGGTCGGCGCGGGCTTCGCCCTGTCCTACCCGTCCCTCAACGTCCAGGCCACCAACGGCGTGGACGAGCACGAGCAGGGCATGGTCTCGGGTCTGCTGAACACCTCGGTGCAGGTGGGCGGTGCGCTCTTCCTGGCCGTGGTGACGGCGGTGGTGACCGCGCACGCCCCCGAGAAGGCCACCCCGCAGGCCGTCCTCGACAGCTACCGGCCCGGACTGGTCGTGGTCACGATCGTCGCCGTCGTGGGACTGCTGCTCTCGCTCAGCGGCCTGCGCCGCTCCCGGCCGGCGCACTCCCTCGTGGTCGCCAGGTCCACCATGACGGAGGCGGACGCCGACCGGGTCCCGGTCCGCGACTGACGGGGGCCGCCTCCAAGGTGCGCCCGGCGGGGGCTCGTTGCCCGCCGGGCGCACCTCTGCGAAGGTGACGGGATGGACACACACGGGGGCCGCCGCAGCCAGGCCGAACGGGACGCGATGACGGTGGAGATCGGTTACGCGCTGGTCAGCGCCCTGTTCGCGGCGGCGGTGCTGTTCGGGGCCGTGGCCGGGCCGGCGCTGCTCCTCGATCTCCCCGGTCCGCTGTCGAAGGTGCTGCTGCGGCTGGGCCTGGTGGTCGCGCCGGTCGTGTTCACGGCCCGGGTGGTGAGCGTACTGCTGCGTTTCCGGTGGCCGGCCCAGCCCGCCCGGCCGGGTCGGCCCGGCCCGGATGCGTAGGCCCGCACGACCGGTCGAGCAGGGTCGCGGGCGCCGGGCCTCCCCGTGCCGGCCGGCGGCCGGCGGGCGACCTCCCCGCCGGGCCGGCCACGCTGGACGCCGTCCCGGGCCGCCGAGGTCGGCCGAGCGGGGTGGTCCGCCGCGCTTCCCGGGGACGACGGGGGCCGTGCGGAGATCCGGGCGCCGGCCGTGTGCCCCGCGGGGGGCGGCGACGCGGTCCGGACCGCCGCCCCGCCCGGACGGAGCCCCCCAGGACCGCGCCGGACCCCGTCCGGCTCTTTCGCGGGCGGCTCCCCGTCCGGCTCTTTAGGCGGCTCCCCGTCCGCCCCGGGCGGCTCCCCTTCCGGCCCGTCAGGACCCGACGGGCTCCCCGTCGGAGGCGGGTTCCTGTGCGGTGGCCTCCGCCGGAACCGCCGACCGGCGGTCGAGGGCCGTCAGGGCGCGCTGGGCGATCGGACGGGAGCGGACGAGCTCGCCCAGGGTGGTCGCGCCCTGGGTGATGTCCCGGAACGCCCGCCACGCCGGGCGGAAGCCGGTGAGCGCCGCGTGGAACAGGCCCGGGCTCCGCTCGAACACGGTCAGCAGCCGCTTGCCGACACTCATCTCGACGCCGAGCCCCGCCTTGATCGCGAACGCGTAGTTCAGGGCCTGGCGGCGGGTGTCCACCGCGTCGTGCGCCTCGGCGATGCGCACCGCCCACTCCCCCGCCAGCCGGCCCGAGCGCAGCGCGAAGGAGATGCCCTCACGGGTCCAGGGCTCCAGCAGACCGGCCGCGTCCCCGCAGACCAGCACCCGGCCCCGGGACAGCGGCGAGTCGTCGGCGCGGCAGCGGGTCAGGTGCCCGGAGGAGAGGGACGGCTCGAACCCGGCGAGGCCCAGCCGGGCGATGAAGTCCTCCAAGTACCGCTTGGTGGCCGCGCCTTCGCCGCGCGCGGAGATCACGCCGACGGTCAGCGTGTCCCCCTTCGGGAACACCCAGCCGTAACTGCCCGGCAGCGGGCCCCAGTCGATGAGGACCCGGCCCTTCCAGTCCTCGGCGACGGTCTCCGGCACCGGGATCTCCGCCTCCAGGCCGAGGTCGACCTGGTCGAGCTTCACCCCGACGTGGGCCCCTATCCGGCTGGCGCTGCCGTCGGCGCCGACGACCGCGCGGGCCAGCACCGTCTCCCCGCCCTGGAGGACGACGGCGACCGTGCGCCGGTCCGGCACCGCCGAGCCGTGCTGCTCGACCCGCTGGACGGTGACGCCCGTCCGCAGCTCGGCGCCCGCCCGCTGGGCGTGCTCGACCAGTTGCTGGTCGAACTCGGGGCGGTTGATCAGGCCGAACAGCATCTGCTTGGAGCGGCGGGTGCGGGTGAAGCGGCCGTTGTGGGAGAACGTGACGGCGTGCACCCGGTCCCTGAAGGGCAACTCGAAGCCGGGCGGCAGGGCGTCGCGCGAGGGGCCGATGATGCCGCCGCCGCACGTCTTGTACCGCGGCAGCTCGGCCTTCTCCAGCAACAGCACGCGCCGTCCCGTGACCGCCGCCGCGTAGGCCGCCGAGGCGCCCGCCGGGCCCGCGCCCACCACGACGACGTCCCACACCCGCCGCACGTCGTCCGCTGAAGAGTTCTCGCCGCTCACGATGGTCTACCGCTCCGCTCAAGCCGCTGCCAAGTGTCCTGTCGCATCCTACGGCGACCGTCCGGGCGATCCGCTGTGGGAGGATCGGTGTACCCACCCCGTACAACGTCGCACCCACGAGGAGCGTGCCCATGCCGTCGCACCCGATCGCCGAGACCGTCGCCACGCTGCTGCCCCGGGCAAAGGCGGAGCTGGCCGAACTGGTCGCCTTCCGGTCGGTGGCGGACTTCTCGCAGTTCCCGAGGAGCGAGAGCGAGGCCGCCGCGAACTGGGTCGCCGACGCGCTGCGGGCCGAGGGCTTCACGGACGTGGCGCTGCTGGACACCCCGGACGGCACGCAGTCGGTGTACGGATACCTGCCGGGCCCGGAGGGTGCCAAAACGGTCCTCCTCTACGCGCACTACGACGTGCAGCCCCCGCTGGACGAAGCCGGCTGGACCACTCCGCCGTTCGAGCTGACCGAGCGCGACGGCCGCTGGTACGGCCGCGGGACCGCCGACTGCAAGGGCGGCTTCCTCATGCACCTGCTCGCCCTGCGCGCCCTGAAGGCGAACGGCGGGGTCCCGGTGCACGTGAAGGTGATCGTGGAGGGCTCGGAGGAGCAGGGCACAGGCGGCCTGGAGCGGTACGCCGAGCAGCACCCCGAGCTGCTGGCGGCGGACACCATCGTCATCGGCGACGCGGGCAACTTCCGGGTCGGCCTGCCGACGGTGACCACCACCCTGCGCGGCATGACCCTGGTGAAGGTGCGGATCGACACCCTGGCCGGCAATCTGCACTCGGGCCAGTTCGGCGGCGCCGCCCCGGACGCGCTGGCCGCGCTGATCCGGGTGCTGGACTCGCTGCGCGCCGAGGACGGCTCCACCACGATCGACGGTCTGGAGGCCACGGCGGCCTGGGACGGCCTGGAGTACACCGAGGAGCAGTTCCGCGCGGACGCCAAGGTGCTGGACGGCGTCGGGCTGATCGGTGACGGCTCGGTCGCCGACCGCATCTGGGCACGCCCGGCGGTCACCGTGCTCGGCATCGACTGCCCGCCGGTCGTCGGCGCCACCCCGTCGGTGCAGTCCGGTGCCGGTGCCCTGGTGAGCCTGCGGGTGCCGCCGGGCACGGACGCGGCACAGGCCGCCAAGCTGCTCCAGGCGCACCTGGAGGCGCACACCCCGTGGGGCGCCCGCGTCACCACCGAGCAGATCGGCCAGGGCCAGCCGTTCCGCGCCGACACCTCCAGCCCCGCCTACCAGGCGATGGCCGAGGCGATGGCGGTGGCCTACCCCGGCGAGACCATGAACTACGCCGGTCAGGGCGGCTCCATCCCGCTGTGCAACACCCTCGCCGGGCTGTACCCGCGGGCGGAGATCCTGCTCATCGGGCTGAGCGAGCCGGAGGCACGGATCCACGCGGTGAACGAGAGCGTGTCCCCCGAGGAACTGGAGCGGCTGTCCGTCGCCGAGGCGCTGTTCCTGCGCAATTACGCGGCTGGCTGACCTCTTCTGCCCACGGCAGAGGGCCCTCGCCGGCAGGCGGGGGCCCTCCCTACGGTCGGGGCATGGACGTCATCGAACTGCTGCCCCGGCTGCACCTGCTCCGCTTCCCCGTCGGCCAGGCCTATCTCTGGCGTGACGACGAGGAGTTGACCCTGATCGACGCGGGCCCGATCGGCGCCGGCCGGCCGATCGCCGACGCGGTCACCGCGCTGGGGCACGCGCCCCGGGACGTACGGCGCGTCGTGCTCACCCACTTCCACGAGGACCATGTCGGCGGGGCGGCCGAGTTCGCCGCGCTGAGCGGGGCCGAGGTGCTGGCGCACCACTTGGACGCCCCGTTCGTCCGCGGGGAACGGCCGGGCCCGCCGCCCCGGACCGAGGAGTGGGAGCGGCCCCTGCACGCGGCGGCCCTCGCGCAGTTGCCGCCGGGGCCCCCTAAGCCGCCGGCCTCGCTCACCGAGCTGTCCGGCGGTGACGAGCTCGGCTTCGGCGGCGGCGCCCGGGTGGTGCACATCCCGGGGCACACCGACGGCAGCATCGCGGTGTTCCTGCCCGCGCACGGCGTGCTGTTCACCGGGGACACGGTGGCGGCGGCACCGGACGACGGCACGCCGATCCCCGGAGTGCTGAACCTGGACCGGGAGCGACTCCTCGCCTCCATACGGAGGTTGGCGGACCTCGGCGCGGAGGTCGCGTGCTTCGGGCACGGCGACCCGGTGCTGTCCGGCGCCGGCGCCGTGCTCCGCTCGCTCGGTCAGGGCCGTTAGGCGGGATCAGCCGACCGGCACCCCCGCCTCCAGGTACAGCGCGCTGCCCTGCTCCCGGGCGCGCAGCGCCCAGCGCAGCCGCTCGTAGCGGACCGGGGGCAGCATCGCGGCGGCCTCCTGTTCGGTGGCGAACCGCCAGGCGCGCAGCTCCGGTCCGGGCAGCAGCACCCGGGACGCCTCGCCGGGTGCCAGCCGGCCGCCGTCGAAGAGGAGCCGCAGCCCGCCGTAGCCGGGCGGAGTGGGCCGTTCCCAGTCCACGACCAGCAGCCGGGGCACCTCCCGCAGCTGTATCCCGGTCTCCTCGGCGACCTCGCGCATCCCGGCGCGGGCCGGTGCCTCGCCCCGTTCCACCACGCCGCCGGGGAACTCCCAGCCGGGCTTGTAGGTGGGGTCGACGAGCAGCACCCGGTCGTGCTCGTCGAAGAGCAGCACCCCGGCGGCGAGCGTCTCGGCGGTCGGCTCGGGGGTCTGCACGATGTCGCAGGCGGGGACGGCGCCGTTGCCGACGGCCTCGGCGATGCGGACGGCGGTCTCGTACGGGGTGAGGGCGCTGGTGTCCAGCGGGTGGGCGTCGGCGGTGAGCCAGGTGGCGAGGGCGGCGCGGTAGGGCTCGATGTGGTCGTAGGACCACTGCCGGACGCGCATCTCGCCGTCGGGTGCCTCGGGCGGTATCCCCCGGTCGGCTATCCGCTCCCGCAGGATCGTTTCGGTGGGGGCGAGCAGCAGGTGGTGCACCCGGATGCGGCGGGCGGCGAGACCGCCGAAGATCTCGTCGCGGTACTCCTGGCGGAGCAGGGTCATCGGTACCACGAGGGTGCCGCCCAGCTCGGCGAGCATCGCGGCGGCCGTGTCGACCACGAGCCGCCGCCAGATCGGCAGGTCCTGGAAGTCGCCGGCCTCGGCGAGGCGCTTGGGTGGCAGCAGGTGCGTGAGCGCCCCGCCGATGATCTCGGGGTCGAAGAGCGCGCTGTTCGGGATCAGTTCGATCAGTTCACGTGCGGTCGTGGTCTTCCCCGCACCGAACGCGCCGTTGATCCAGACGACGGTCACGGACTCCCCCTCTTCTGTTGGCCCCCTGAGGATTGCCCGCTCCACCCTGCCATGGAAACCCGCCGCCGTTGAGGGCGCCTGTCCGCGCACACGCGAGTGCCGGTGCCCCCTGTGGCGGGGACACCGGCACGCACGCCCTGCGCCGCGGATCAGTCGCGGTCGAGGACGCCGTCGGTCTCCAGGCTGTGGTCGGCGATGAGGTCGCCGACCTCGTCCACCGTGTCCGAGACGTCGAGCGGCCGGTCGGGCGCCGCGTGGGACGGGGTGACGGCGGCCACGACGAATCCGGCGGCGAGGGTGGCGATGGCGAGCATGCTGCGCTTCTTCATGCGCTGACCAACTGCGGCGACGGGTCGGAGGTCACGCGGATCGTGGCGGCTTTTCCGCGTCGGACAGGGGCCTTGGGGCGAACAGTTCCGAACGGCCGGACCGGCTTGAAGGAAGCCTTTCCAACAGACTCCGACACGTCCTACCGTAAGCGCACAGCATGACGCGTACATGCCGTTCATTTCCGCCGTTCGCGAGTCGGAGGAGCATCGACGATGCGTCACCCTCACACCCGCACCATCCGCCGCGGGGTCGCCGGGGCCCTCACCGCCGGACTGCTGTGCGCGGCGGGCCTCGCGGCACCGGCCGCGGCCGCCCCCGCCGCCCCGGCCGACGGCCTCGCCCGCACCCCGCCGATGGGTTTCAACAACTGGAACTCCACCCAGTGCCGCGCCGACTTCGACGAGGCCATGGTCAAGGGCATCGCGGACCTCTTCGTGGAGAAGGGCCTGAAGGACGCCGGCTACCGCTACGTCAACCTGGACGACTGCTGGGCCCTGCCGGAGCGGGATGCGAACGGCCACCTGGTGCCCGACCCCGGGCGCTTCCCGGGCGGCATCAAGGCGGTCGCGGACTACGTCCACGCCAAGGGGCTCGAACTCGGCATCTACACCAGCGCCGGCACCAAGACCTGTAGCAACACGGGGTTCCCGGGCGCCCTCGGCCACGAGTACGACGACGCCCGGCAGTTCGCCGACTGGGGCGTGGACTACCTGAAGTACGACAACTGCAACAACCAGGGCGTGGACGCGCGACAGCGCTACCGGACCATGCGCGACGCGCTCCGGGCGACCGGCCGGCCCATCGTCTACAGCATCTGCGAATGGGGCGAGAACAAGCCCTGGGAATGGGCCGCGGACGTC
Source organism: Streptomyces sp. NPDC104831 (assembly GCF_055583025.1). Classification (NCBI taxonomy): domain Bacteria; kingdom Bacillati; phylum Actinomycetota; class Actinomycetes; order Kitasatosporales; family Streptomycetaceae; genus Streptomyces; species Streptomyces sp. NPDC104831. The sequence goes on along the minus strand of NZ_JBVJOT010000048.1, from coordinate 4,158 downwards.
GGGCACCTGTGGCGGACCACCGGGGACATCAGCGACAACTGGTCCTCGATGCTGTCGATCCTGAAGCAGAACCTGCCCCTCGCCCCGTACGCCGGTCCCGGACACTGGAACGACCCCGACATGCTGGAGGTCGGCAACGGCGGCATGACGGACACCGAGTACCGCTCGCACTTCTCGCTCTGGTCGGTCATGGCCGCACCGCTGCTCATCGGGACCGACCTGCGCAAGGCCTCCCGCGCGACGTACGACATCCTGGGCAACAAGGAGGTCGTCGCCGTCGACCAGGACCCGCTCGGCCGGCAGGGCGCGGTCGTCTCCTCCGCGGGCGGCCGCTGGGTGATCGCCAAGGAGATGGCGGACGGCAGCCGCGCGGTGGCCCTCTTCAACGAGTCCGGCACCGCCCAGCGGATCGCCACCGACGCACGCGCGGTCGGCCTGCCCGCCGCCGGCGGCTACTCGGTGCGCGACCTGTGGCGGCACCGCACGTACAACTCCGCCGGCACCCTCGCCGCCACCGTCCCGGCCCACGGCACGGTCCTGCTCCGCGTGGCGGCCGATCCGCGCTGGGCCGCGCACCCGCCCGCCGTGGAACTCGGCCTGGACGGCGACCTGTTGCTGACGGCGGCCACCCCCGCGACCCTGACCGGCGCCGTCACCGACCTCGGGGGCACGCCCGCACGCCGGGTGTCCGTCACGCTGACCGGCCCGGCCGGCTGGAGCGTACGGGCCACCTCGCCGGCCTCGGCCGCCGCCCTCCCCACCGGCAGGACGCTGCGCACCCGCTGGCGGGTGACCGCCCCGGCCGGCACCCCGCCGGGCTCCTACAACCTGACGCTGCGGGCGGACTACCGCTCGCCGTCCGGCACTGCGGAGACCGGCGAGGTGCCGCTGACCGCGTCCGTGGTGGTACCGCCGCCGTCCGGGACGTCGTACCTCGGCGACCTGCCGTGGCTGTCGGCCGTCAACGGCTGGGGGCCGGTGGAGCGCGACACCAGCAACGGGGAGAGCGCCGCGGGGGACGGCCGGCCGCTCACCATCGGCGGCACGGTCTACGCCAAGGGGCTCGGCGTCCACGCCCTCGGCGACATCGCCTTCTACACCGGCGGGGCCTGCGAGAAGGTCACCGCGTCCGTCGGCGTGGACGACGAGAAGGACACCAAGGGCACCGTCGCCTTCGAGATCCGGGCGGACGACGAGGCGGCGGCGGGCACCGGCGTCCTCACCAACGCCATGCCCGCCCGGCAGCTCACCGCCGACGTCACCGGCGCCCGAGTGGTCCGGCTGGTCGTCACCGACGGCGGCGACGGCGTCGACTCCGACCACGCGGACTGGGCGGACGCGCGCCTGAGCTGCTGAACGCGCGCCCGGCACCGGACGGCATCGGCAGGCCGACGGCGCGGGGACCGTCCCGGCAGCGCGTCCGCAGGTCCCGTACTCCGATGACCGCCCCACCGGCCGGCGGCGGCTGCCGCCGGCCCCGGACGGGACACGTGTGCGCGGGCCGGGGCGGCCGCCGCCGAGACCGGCGCGTCCCGGCGGCCCCTTGAGAGGGCGGGGGACGGCGGACGTGCCGGGTGCCTGGGTGGTCGCCGGGCCGCTCCCCGCACCGTCCGTCCGGCGCAGGAGGGTCCGCCGGGAGTCCGGGGCCACGACGGGCGGAGCGGCGCCGCCAGGCGATGCGGCGGGCCGGCCGGCGCCCGGACCGCCGGGGCACGGGCGCGTTCCCGGTGCCGCGCCGGCTCGGCCGCCCCACCGGAGGTCTTCACCGTGGTCGAAACCGGCAGGTGTCGACCACGCTCGTGACCGATACGGCTAGCGGCTCGCCGCCGTCGCGTCCGGGGTGCGGGTCAGGGCCGCCGCGGCGGCGCCGACCAGGCCCGCGTCGGTGCCCATCCGGGCGGGTACGACGGTCAGCCGCCGCACGAAGGAGAGGGTCGCGTAGTCGGTGAGGGCCTTGCGCAGCGGGGTGAACAGGATCTCGCCCGCCTTGCCGACCCCGCCGCCGACCACCGCGATGTCGATCTCGACCAGGGTCGCGGTGGCCGCGATCCCGGCGGCCAGCGCCTGCGCCGCCCGCTCGAAGGAGGCGACGGCGACCGGATCGCCCGCGCGGGCGGCGGCGGCCACCGCGGCGGCCGAGGTGTCGCCGTCGGGACCCGGGCGCCAGCCCTGCTCCAGGGCCCGGCGCGCGATGTTGGGCCCGCTGGCGAGGCGCTCCACGCAGCCGCGCGCGCCGCACGGGCAGGGGTCGCCGTCGAGGTCGACGCTGATGTGGCCGATGTGGCCGGCGTTGCCGGTCGGGCCCGGGTGGAGCCGTCCGCCGAGCACCAGACCGCCGCCGACGCCGGTGGACACCACCATGCACAGCGCGTTGTCGTGGCCCCGGGCGGCGCCCTGCCAGTGCTCGGCCGCCGTGATCGCGACGCCGTCGCCGATCAGCTCGACCGGCAGTCCCCCGGTGGCCGTCCGCACCCGGTCGACCAGCGGGTACTCCCGCCAGCCGGGCACGTTCACCGGGCTCACGGTGCCCGCCGAGGCGTCCACCGGGCCGGCGCTGCCGATGCCGACCGCACCGGCGCGTTCCCACAGCGGTGACCCGGTCAGCTCGCCGAGGACCTCCTCGACGGCCCGCATGACCGTTTCGCCGTCCTGCCGGGCGGGCGTGGGGCGCTGGGCGCGCACCAGGAGCCGTCCGGTGCCGTCCACCAGCGCGCCGGCGATCTTGGTGCCGCCGATGTCCAGGGCCGCCACGAGGTCGGTGTGCATCAGAGTCAGATCTCCCCGTTGAATGCTTGAAAACCAAAGAAGAGCAGGCCGGTCAAGCGGTGGGGGCGCAGGCCGGTGACAGCGGTGGACAGTCTCTCTCGCACCTGACAACGTTGTCCAGGCTCTATGCTCGACGCCACATCCTCATACAAGCCCACGGATCCCGCACCGCCGTGGAGCCGAGCGACGACAGCCGGACGACAGACAGGACAGCGCACGTGCCCGAGACCACCCGCCGCGCGGACCTCCCCGGGAACCGGTACGGCAACCGCCCGACGATGAAGGACGTGGCGGCCCGCGCCGGGGTCGGGCTGAAGACGGTCTCCCGCGTGGTCAACGGCGAGCCCGGGGTCACCCCGGACACCGAGCGCCGGGTGCGGGAGGCGATCGACGCGCTCGGCTTCCGCCGCAACGACAGCGCGCGGGTGCTGCGCAAGGGCCGGACCGCGAGCATCGGGCTGGTGCTGGAGGATCTCGCGGACCCGTTCTACGGACCGCTCAGCCGCGCGGTCGAGGAGGTGGCGCGCGCCCACGGCGCGCTGCTGATCAACGGCTCCAGCGCGGAGGACCCCGAGCGGGAGCGGGAACTGGCGCTCGCGCTGTGCGCGCGCCGGGTCGACGGGCTGGTGGTGATCCCGGCCGGGGACGACCACCGGTATCTGGAGCCGGAGATCAGGGCGGGTGTGGCCACCGTGTTCGTGGACCGCCCGGCCGGCCGGATCGACGCCGACGTGGTCCTGTCCGACAACTACGGCGGCGCCCGTGACGGCGTCGCCCACCTCGTCGCGCACGGCCACCGGCGGATCGGGTTCATCGGCGACATGCCGCGCATCCACACGGCCGGTGAGCGGCTGCGCGGTTACCGGGCGGCCATGGAGGACGCCGGGATAACCGTCGAGGAGCGCTGGATGTCCCTCGGCGCGACCGACCCGGAGCGGGTGCGCCGGGCGGCGGAGGAGATGCTGACCGGTCCCGACCCCGTGACCGCGGTCTTCGCCGGCAACAACCGGGTGACGGTCACCGTGGTCCGGGTGCTGGCCGAGCGGTCCCGCCGGGTCGCGCTCGTCGGCTTCGACGACTTCGAACTGGCCGATCTGCTCCGGCCCGGCGTCACGGTCGTCGCCCAGGACTCGGCGGCCCTCGGCCGCACGGCCGCCGAACGCCTCTTCCGCCGGCTGGACGGCGCCCCCCTCGCCCCGGAGCGCATGGAACTCCCGACCCGCCTCATCGCCCGCGGCTCGGGCGAACTGCCGCCGGCGGACTGAACCCGAGGGGCGCACGGGGCGTTCGCCGCCTCGGGGGGGGGGGGGGGGGGGGGGGGGGGGGGGGGAGGGGGGAGGAAGGGGGGGGGGGGGGGGGGGGTGTTGGGGTGTGGGGGGAGGGAGAAGAGGA
>NZ_JBVJOT010000047.1:0-69439 GCF_055583025.1 Streptomyces sp. NPDC104831 | reverse complement strand
TATAGCCCGCTCCTCCTTTATACACCCCCCCCACCTCCCCCCCCCCCCCCCCCCCCCCCCCCCCCCCCCCCCCCCCCCCCCCCCCCCCCCCGCGGGTCAGGCGGTGGGGTCCGCCGGCCGCGCCTCCTCCTGCTCGAAGCGCGCGTGGAAGCGGCGGGTGTGGTCCACGTGGCGTTCCGGGCCGGTGAGCGTCACCGTCGCGGTCAGGCGGGCGTCGGTGCTGGACGCCGCCAGGCGCAGGTGCAGTTCGCCCGGTTCGATCACCCGGCGGCCGTCGCGGCCGGTGAAGGACGCCAGGTCGGCCGGCACGGTGACCCGCACCCGGCGGGTCTCCCCCGCGGCGAGCGGCACCCGGGTGTAGCCGACGAGCCGCTGCACCGGCTGGACGACGGAGGCGACCGGGTCGTGCAGATACAGCTGGACCACTTCGGTGCCGTCCCGCTCCCCCGTGTTGCGCACGGTGAAGGAGAGGGAGAACTCGCCGGCGGTGTCCGCCTCCGTCCGGTCGACGGCCAGCCCGGCCCAGTCGAACGACGTGTAGGACAGGCCGTGTCCGAACGCGAAGGCCGCCGTGGGGTCGATGCTGGAGACGTCGCTTGCCTGGGCGAGCCGTGCGCCGAGGTAGGTGGCGGGCTGCCCGCCGGTGTCGCGGGGCACGCTGACCGGCAGCCGTCCGGACGGGTTGATCCGGCCGCTGAGCACGCCGGCGATGGCCGTGGTGCCCTCCACCCCGGGGAAGAAGGACTGCACGACCGCGGCGGCCTCGGTCGCGGCCCGGCCGAGGGCGTAGGGCCGGCCGGACAGCAGGACCGCGACCACGGGCGTGCCGGTGTCGAGCAGCGCGTCGAGCAGCCGCTGCTGGGCTCCGGGCAGCGCCAGGGACTGCGCGTCGCAGCCCTCGCCGCTGGTGCCCCGGCCGAACAGGCCCGCGCGGTCGCCGAGGGCCACCACGACGACGTCGGCCCGGCGGGCGGCGTCCACGGCCTCGGCGATGCCGAAGATGTCGCCGTCGTCGACGCCGGTGCCCTGCACGACGGTGAGTTCCGTCTCGGGGAACTCCCGTCCGAGGGTCTCCTCCAGGGTGGGCAGGTCGATGCCGGCCGGTGTCCCCGGGTGGTGCACGCCGACGTGCTGGGGGAAGGAGTAGCAGCCCAGCACGGCCGTGGGAGCGGTGGCGTTGGGGCCGACCAGGGCGATGTGGCGGGGCCGGGCGAGGGGCAGGGTGCCGTCGTTGGCGAGCAGGACGACGGCTTCCTCCGCGACGGTCCGGGCCAGTTCCCGGTTCTCGGCGCTGTCCAGGTCGACGGTGCCGCGCAGGGTGCCCGCCTCGTCCAGGTCGGCTCCGCGCAGCGCGGCCGGGACCGGGTCCCAGCCGGCGTCGAGCAGGCCGAGCCGGGCCTTCTGGGTGAGCACCCGGCGCAGGGCCCGGTCGATCAGCGCCTCCGGCACCCGGCCGGCGGCGACGGCCTCGGCGAGGGGCGCGCCGAACGTCTTGACGGTGGGCAGTTCCACGTCCACGCCCGCGCGCAGGGCCGCCGCCGCGGCGTCCGCCCAGTTCCCGGCGATCCCGTGCAGGGTCTTGAGGAAGGCGATGCCGAAGTAGTCGGCGACGACCGTGCCCTCGAAGCCCCAGGTGTCGCGCAGCAGCCCGGTGAGGAGGTCCTCGTCGGCCGCCGAGGGGACGCCGTCGGTGTCGGTGTAGGCGTGCATGACGGAGTCGGCCCCGCCCTCCACGATGGCCATCTCGAACGGCGGCAGCAGGACGTCCGCGCGTTCGCGCGGGCCCATGCCGACGGGTGCGAGGTTGCGGCCGGCGCGGGAGGCGGAGTAGCCGACGAAGTGCTTCAGGGTGGCGACGACACCCGCCGAGCCCAGCCCCTGGACGTAGGCGGTGCCGATGCTGCCGACGAGGTAGGGGTCCTCTCCGATGGTCTCCTCGACGCGGCCCCAGCGGGCGTCGCGCACCACGTCCAGGACGGGCGCGAGGCCCTGGTGGACGCCGACGGAGCGCATGTCGCGGCCGATGGCCGCGGCCATCCGGCGGATCAGGCCGGGGTCGAAGGTGGCGCCCCACGACAGCGGGACGGGATAGGCGGTGGCGCCCCAGGTGGCGAATCCGGCCAGGCACTCCTCGTGCGCCAGCGCGGGGATGCCGAAGCGGTTCGCCGCGGTGATCCGGGTCTGGGTGCGCAGCAGGGACAGCGCGCCGAGCGCCGGGTCGACGGGCGCCGTGCCGAACGGGCGGGTCAACTGGCCCAGCCCGGCGGGCAGCAGGGCGTCGAGGTCGACGGCCTCCTCCATGTCGTGCTGGTGCGGCGCCACTTCGCCGCCCTCGTCGGACGCGCCGACCCACACGCCGTACAGCTGGGCGGTCTTCTCCTCCAGGGTCATCGCGTCGATCAGTGCGGAGACGCGGGTGCCGACGTCCTGGGTCGGGTCGTTCCAGACGGGGACTTCGGGGGTGGTCTCTACGGCCACGTTGGCGGTCACTTTCCTCCCATGCCCATCAGACCCTGGACCAGGGCCCGGCGGGCGAACAGGTAGACGAGCAGGACGGGCACCATGGACAGCGTCACGGCTCCCAGCAGGCCGGGGATGTCGATTCCGTGCGCGGTCTGGAAGTTGTACAGACCCAGCGTGATCAGCTTGGTGTCCTCGGACTGGGTCAGGACCAGCGGGAACAGGAAGCCGTTCCAGGCCTGGAGCGCGGAGAACACCACGATCGTGGACAGTCCGCCGCGCGAGAGCGGCACGACGAGCTGGAAGAACATCCGCCTCGGGCTCGCCCCGTCCATGGTCATGGCCTCGAACAGCTCCGGGGAGATGTCCCGCATGGCGCCGCTGAGGATGAGCGCCGACATCGGCAGGCAGAACGCGGCGGTGGGCAGGATGACGCCCAGCAGGTTGTCGTACAGCCCCGCCTCGCTGATCAGGTAGAACATCGGCACGATCACGGCCTGGGCGGGGATGGCGAGGCCCAGCAGGAACAGCCGGAAGATCTGCGAGGTGACCCGGGAGCGGCTGCGGACGATCGCGTAGGCGAGCGGTGGCACGAGCAGCAGCACCACGCCGACGACGCACACGGTGACGATGATGGTGTTGAGGAAGTACCGGCCGAAGCCCGCGTCGAACGCCCCGGTGTAGTTGTCGAAGGTGAAGTGGCCGGGGAAGGACACGGGGCCCTTCGCGGCGTAGTCCTCCCGGGTCCGCAGGGTCGCGGCGAGCAGCACGTACAGCGGCAGGCCGACGACGACGAGCCAGACGATCGAGCCGGCTCCGGCGAGGTAGTTGGGGCGGCGCCTCATGACACCCCTTCCATGTCGCTGCGCATCTTGTCGTAGCCGGAGACGCGGACCACGATCAGCGAGACGACGGTGGCGGCGACGACCAGGCACAGGGCGACGGCCGCGCCGGCTCCGAAGTCGAAGCTCTTGAAGGCCTTCTGGTACATGTAGTAGGCGCTGATGGTGGTGTCGGTGCCCGGTCCGCCCTGGGTGAGGATCAGCACGGTCTCGAAGGTGGTGAGGCCGCCGACGATCATCAGGATCATCGAGGTGACGATCGAGTTGCGCAGTTGCGGCAGCGTGATGTGGAAGAACTGGCGGAAGCGCCCGGCGCCGTCGATCTCCGCCGCCTGGTAGAGCACCGGCGGGATGGCCCGGGCGGCGCCCTGGTAGATGAGCGTGTGGAACGGGGTGTACTGCCAGGTGCTGACGAAGGCGAGGACACCGATGGCGGTCGACTGCTCGCCGAACAGGTTGCCGTCGCCGAACAGCCAGGTCATGCGCGCGGGGATGCCGAAGTTCGGGTCGAGCAGCGCCCGCCAGAGCACCGACACGGCGGTGGCGGACAGCAGCAGCGGGATGAAGTAGACCGCCGACAGGACGGCGCGGTTGCGCTGGTGTCCGGCGGCCCACACGCCGAGCACGATGCTCAGCGGGGTCTGGAGGACCACGCCGAGGGCCGTGAGCAGCAGGGTGAGCCAGATGCTGCGGATCATCACCGGGTCGTCGAGGATCCGGTTCCAGTTGTCCGTGCCGACGAACCGGGGGGAACCCAGGCCGTCCCAGCTCATGAAGGACAGCACCGCGACCATGATCAGTGGCGCGATGGCGAAGAGGGTGAAGAAGAGGGTGGCGGGCAGCGCCCAGAGGAAGCCGGGGCGGGTGCCGTGGGCGGCGTAGGAGCCCTCCGTCCGCCGCCGGGCCTTGCGGGGGGCCTCGGCGGTGGGCGGGGCGCTCGTGAGCTGTGTGGTCATGAGCGGTTCATTCGGTCGGAAGGGCCTGCATGGCCTTGACGAAGCCGTCCGTGTCGAGCTGTCCGTTGAAGAACTGCTGTACGGCCTGGTGGATGGCGGTGCTGGCGGTCTGCGGGTAGGCCTGGTCCCAGGACAGCTGGAAGGACTTGGCCTTGGCCACCAGGTCGTACTGGAAGCGGGAGTACTCGGGGCTCGCGGACTTGTCCAGGAACTGCGGGGTGTTGGTGGTGGTGGGCAGGTTGCCGATGGACAGCTGGGCCTTGACGAACTCGTCGGAGTACATGAGCTTCAGGAACTCGGCGACGGCCTCGGGGTGCTTGGTCTTCTTCAGCACCGAGTAGAAGTTGTTGGTGTTGCCGACGACGTCCGACGGGTCGCCCTTGCCGCCGGGGATGGTCGGGAAGGTGCCGTAGCCGAGGCCCTTGGCGGCGAAGTCCTTGGCGTCCGTCTGCTGCTGCGAGTAGTACCAGGAGCCCATCAGCTCGAAGCCGGCCTTGCCCTGCGCCACCAGGGCGGGCGAGGAGCCGTTGGTGTACTTCACCGAGTCGTAGTTCTTGCCGAACGCGCCGGTGTCGACCAGTTCCTTGAGCATGCCGAGCGCCTTCTTGCTGTCCGGGCTCGCCCAGGCGTCCTTGTCGCCGCCGAGGGCCTTCTCGAACAGCCCCGGTCCGGCGACCCGGTCGTAGACGTACTCGAACCACATCAGCGTCGGCCACTGGTCACCGCCGCCGAGGGCGATGGGGGTGACACCGGAGGACTTCAGCTTCCGTACGGCGTCCAGCAGCTGGTCCCAGGTCTGGGGCTGCTTCACACCCGCCTTGGCGAGCACGTCCTTGTTGCTGAACAGCAGCACCGGCTGGGTGCCGCGCATCGGGATGCCGTAGGGCTTTCCGTCCACGACGGAGCTGTTGTAGACGGTGGGCAGGAACTTGTCGTCGAGATTGGGGTCCTTCTTGATGAAGTCGTCCAGCGGCATCAGCAGCCCCGCCTTGACGAACGGCTTGATGCTGCCGCCGCCCCAGTGGAAGAAGACGTCCGGCGCCTGGGGTGTGCTGATGATGGTCTGCAGCTTCTGCTGGTAGTCGGCCCCGGGGATGGTGTCGAGGACCGCCTTGACCTTCGAGGTCTTGTTGAAGGTATCGACGATCTGCTTCTCGATCTTGTTGCCGGAGTCCCCGTAGACGAGCACGTGGATCTTGCCGTCGTTGGAGGAACCCCCGCCGCTTCCGCTGCCGCACGCCGCGAGGCTCCCCGCCAGGGCGAGGGTCGCACCGCAGGCGACCAGTCTGGGCATCCGTGTACGCATGGTCATCCGCCTTCCGAAAGTTTCGGTAACAGAGCCGAAAGTCCTGCGGCTGGACAGTAGGAGGCGAGAGAAGAAATGGTCAACGGTCGTGCACTTACGCGGCCAAACCGTTACCCGGCATCGTGCCCTATGCTGCGACCATGCGTGAAGAAGCCCAGGTCGGTCGGAGAGTCACCCTGGCAGCCGTGGCCAGGGAGGCCGGCGTCTCGCTTCCGACAGTTTCGAAGGTGCTCAACGGTCGTTCGGATGTGTCTCCCGCGACCCGGGCCAAGGTCGAACGCCTGCTGGAGGTGCACGGCTACCGCCGGCGGGCGGCGGGAGCGCCGCAGGCGCCGCTCATCGAGATCGTCTTCCACGAGCTGGAGAGCGTGTGGGCGATGGAGCTCATCCGCGGGGTGGAGAACGTCGCCAAGCAGAACGACGCGACCGTGGCGCTCACCGAGAGCGGGACCCGGCAGGCGCCCGGCCCGGAGTGGATCGGGGGTGTCCTGCGCCGCCGGCCGCTCGGCGTCCTGCTGGTCTTCTCGACGGTCCCGGAGGACGTGAAACGCCAACTGCGTTCGCGGGCCATCCCGTTCGTCATCGTGGACCCGGCGGGCGATCCGGACCCCGACGTGCCGTCCGTCGGCTCGGCCAACTGGGCCGGGGGCATGGCCGCGACGCGCCACCTGACCGACCAGGGCCACGAACGCGTCGCCATCATCACCGGTCCCGAGGACCTGATGTGCTCGCTGGCCCGGCTCGACGGATACCGCTCGGCCATGGCGATGGCGGGGCACGAACCGGACCCGGCGCTGGTGCGGTTCGGCGACTTCCACGTCCAGGGCGGCTTCGAACACGCCATGGACCTGCTGCGCCGCCCCGACCGCCCGACGGCGATCTTCGCCGGCAGCGACCTCCAGGCCCTCGGCGTGCTGGAGGCGGCCCGGGTCCTCGGCCTGAGCGTCCCCGGCCAGCTGTCGGTGGTGGGCTACGACGACGTCCCCCCGGCCCGCTGGTCGAGCCCGCCCCTCACGACCGTCCAGCAACCGCTCCAGCGCATGGCCGAGGAAGCGGCCCGCATGCTCCTGCGACCCACGGACGCCCGGAAGTCGGCGTTGCGCATCGAACTGGCCACCCACCTGGTGATCCGCCGGAGCACGGCTCCGCCCGGGGAGAGGTGACGGCGGGTCGGGACTCCGGAGCCCGGACCGCCGCCGTCCCCGGGACAGGGGCCGGACGAGGCGACGGGGAAGGGCCACGCGAGAGCGGCGCACCCCTCGACCCGGGGACCGCGGTGCCGGACCGCCCCCGTCCCCGGGACAGGGGCCGGACGAGGCGACGGGGAAGGGCCACGCGAGAGCGGCGCACCGCTCGACCCGGGACCCCGGCGCCGGACCACCGCCGCCCCCGGGACAGGGGCCGGACCACGCGACAAGGAAGGGCCGCGCAAGGATGGCGCACCGCTCGACCCGGGACCCCGGCGCCGGACCGCCGCCGCCCCCGGCGGCCGGGCGTCGGCCGACGCCCCCTCGCTCGCCGGGCCGGGGCCATTCCGCACTGGCCGGTCCGTGACCGAGGCCCAGTGTCCATGTCTGCCCGCGGTGTTCCGCCGGTGGAGCCTCGGCGAGGGTGCGGAGGCCGCCGACCGCGACCGGTACGGCACCCACGTCGCCCGCGGCCGTCGGCGGCACCGCCGTCCACTCGCCCGCCGGACCGGCAGCGCCCGCGCCGGCGACGGCCGGGGGCACCTTCTGTACCGACCATTCCACAACCGAGGCCCGAACGGGCCGCATCCCGCGGGCACCGGCCGGCGCGGACGCCCGCGCCGGGAGGCCGCGCGCCCGCCCGGACGGCACCGCGCTCCTCCGCCCCTCGCGTCGGAGCGCCGGTACCCCTCTCCTTACCCGGCGGACCGCGGCCGCGCCCGGCCCGTCAGCTCCGACTGGAGGGCGCGGTACGCCGGCTTGGGGCGGTAGGTCTCGTCGAACAGGTTGGCCGCGCCCTCGCCGGGGAACGTGTCGGGCACCCAGGAGTACTTGTCGGTGAAGCCCCACACGGTGAACGAGATGCAGTGCCGGGCGCGCAGACAGGCGTCGAGCAGGCGGCGGTAGCCCTCGGCCTGGGTGGCCAGCTTGCCGTCGTCGGCCGGCGTCTCCATGCGGACGTCCGCCTCCGTGACGGCGGTCGCCAGCCCGAGCTTGTCGAACCGGGCGAAGTTGGCCGCCATGTCGGTGGGCAGGCCGTACTGGATGCCGAGGTGCCCCTGGAAACCGACCCCGTCGATGGGCACGCCCTGGGCCCGCAGGCGGCTCACCAGGGTGTACACGGCGTCGCTCTTCGGGCCGGTCCACTCGGTGTTGTAGTCGTTGTAGAACAGCAGCGCGTGCGGGTCGGCCTCGTGGGCCCAGCGGAAGGCGTCGGCGATGTAGCCGGGTCCCAGCTCGCGCAGCCAGATGCTGTCCCGCAGGGTGCCGTCCTCGTTGAACGCCTCGTTCACCACGTCCCATTGCCAGACCCGTCCCTTGAAGTGCCGGACGGTGTCGGTGATGTGCCGGTGCAGGATGTCCCGCAGCTCGTCGGCGCTGAAGTCGCCCGACGTCAGCCAGGACGGCAGCTGGTTGTGCCAGACCAGGACGTGGCCGCGGACCTTCTGCCCGTTCCGGTGCGCGAAGTCGACGAGCCGGTCGGCGGCGGCGTAGTCGCGCTCGCCCCGGCGGGGCTCGATCGCCTCCCACTTCATCACGTTCTCCGGGGTGACGGTGGAGAACTCGGAACCGGCGAGCCGGCGGTAGGCGGCGTCGTCGGCGAGCGCGGACATGTCCACCGCGGTGCCGATCCGCAAGTGGTCGTCGGCGGCCAGCTGCCGCAGCGGACGGTCCACCGCGGCGGGGCCGCCCGCCGCGTCCGCCGGGCCGGCGGTGGCGAGCGGAAGCAGGGCCAGGCAGCAGGCCGCGGCGGCGGCCGCGGTGATCCGGGGGAGATTCACGAGTCCTCCTGAAAAGCGTCCGAAAGTTTCGCTTTAGGATGCGAGCGTTGCGTCACGCTAAACAGCCGCCTCTAAGCCGTCAACCGTCGTGACGTCGAATACGGCACCGCACTTCATCTGGCGCGCGAAACTTTCGGCTATACCTTCCATAAACCCACGCCGAGTTTCGGTGAAGTTTCGGAAACCGACGGATTGACCTCCGTTTCGGCCCGGCCGCATACTCTCCAGCAATCGAGCCCGCCTCCGGCAGGGACGGCCCGCCAGGGCATATGGCACGGACATGCCAATCAACAGGCCGACCGTTCGCGGCACCCGGCCACGACAGCCCGCACACCCGGCACCCGCACCGCCGCACCCGCCGCCCCGGGCCCCGCTCATCCGTCCTCACAGGAGGAAGACATGGACATGGACGACGCCCTCTCCCGCCCGATGAGCCGCAGGGGCTTCATCGGCCGCGCCGGCGCCCTGGCGGCGGCCACCACCGCCTCGGGACTGCTGCTGCCCGGCACCGCCGGCGCCGCCACCGTCATCACCACCAACCAGACCGGTACGAACAACGGCTTCTACTACTCCTTCTGGACCGACGGCGGCGGCGCGGTCTCGATGACCCTCAACTCCGGCGGCAACTACAGCACCTCATGGACGAACTGCGGCAACTTCGTCGCGGGCAAGGGCTGGAGCACCGGCGGGCGCAGGACCGTGAACTACTCGGGCAGCTTCAGCCCGTCCGGCAACGGCTACCTGGCCCTGTACGGCTGGACCTCGAACCCGCTGGTGGAGTACTACATCGTCGACAACTGGGGCACCTACCGGCCCACCGGGACGTACAAGGGCACGGTCACCAGCGACGGCGGCACGTACGACATCTACCAGACGACGCGGTACAACGCGCCCTCCGTCGAGGGCACCAAGACCTTCAACCAGTACTGGAGCGTCCGCCAGTCCAAGCGGACCGGCGGCACCATCACCACCGGCAACCACTTCGACGCCTGGTCCCGCGTGGGCATGCCCCTCGGCAGCTTCAAGTACTACATGATCCTCGCCACCGAGGGTTACCAGAGCAGCGGCAACTCCAACATCACGGTGAACGGCTGACCGGCCCCGCTTGTCGTCCACCCACCCCCGCCCACGGTCCCGCACGACCCGAGGAGGTCCCACCCCCATGCGCGCCGCACCCCGCTCCCTGCTGACCGGACTGGCCGTCGCCGCCACGGCCCTGGCCGGCACCGCCACCACCGCCGCCGAGGCCGCACCGGCACGGGCCGCCGCCTGCTCCGGCTACGTCGGGCTCACCTTCGACGACGGCCCGTCCAACGACCACACCCCGGCCCTGCTCAACGCCCTGCGGCAGAACGGCCTGCGGGCCACCATGTTCAACGAGGGCCAGTTCGCCGCCGCCTACCCGGCCCAGGTCCGGGCCGAGGTGAGCGCCGGCATGTGGGTCGGCAACCACAGCTACACCCACCCGCACCTGACCCAGCTGAGCCAGGCCCAGATCGACTCCGAGATCTCCCGCAGCCAGCAGGCGATCGCGGCGGCCGGCGGCGGCACACCGCAGCTGTTCCGCCCGCCGTACGGGGAGACCAACGCCACCGTCCAGACGGTGGAGGCCAAGTACGGCCTGCGGCAGATCATCTGGGACGTCGACTCGCAGGACTGGAACGGCGCGAGCACCGACGCGATCGTGCAGGCCGTCTCCCGGCTGGGCAACGGCCAGATCATCCTGATGCACGAGTGGCCGGCCAACACCCTCGCCGCCATCCCGCGCATCGCCCAGACCCTGGCGAGCAAGGGCCTGTGCGCCGGCCGCATCTCCCCCCAGACCGGCCGCGCCGTGGCCCCCTGACCGAACGGCACCCCTCCCCCGCGACCGTCGACCCGCCAGGGGTGGCCTCAGGCGACGCCTGGCTGCGCCTCGGCGGCCTGCTGGACGCGGCCGGCACGGGAACGGCCTGGCCGAGGCAGCCGGGCAGCCGGGCAGCCGCTGAACGGTACGGCTGACCAGCGCGCCGGAACAGGGCCCGGCCGGGATGCGGCGCGGGGTGAGGGCGGCCGAGGGCGTCGCCCCGGCCGGGTCCGCCGGTGACCGCGGGAGCGGCGGCCCGGGCCCGTCCCACTGCTCACACCCAGCCCAGGCGCACGGCCTTCACCGCCAGCTCGAAGCGGCTGGACGCGCCGAGGCGGGCCGTCAGGTCGGCCACCATGCGGCGCTCCGTGCGGACCGAGATACCGAGGGCGCGGGCCACCGTCTCGTCCTTGCAGCCGTCGGCGAGCAACCGCAGGACGGCCCGCTCCTGGGCCGTCGGCCCCACGGACGGCGCGTCCGGCGGCTCGGTCCCGAACGGCTCGGCGTCCTTCCAGTACGCCTCGAACAGGGCGTGCAGGGCGCGTACCACGGGCGCGCTCCTCAGCAGCAGCGCGGTGGGCCGGCCGGCCCCGGACTCGCCCGGTATCACCGCGACCTCGTGGTCCACGATCAGCAACCGCATCGGCAAGGTGGGCGCCAGCCGGATGTCGCCGCCCAGCTCCCTGGCCCAGCGCACGTACCGCGTGGTCACCCGGTCGGTGGTGATGCTCTGGAGATAGACCGTGCGGAACCGCACGCCCCGCAGCATGGCCTGCTCGTTCAGCGGCCGGCTCGCCTCCAGGGCCTCGGTCGGCAGGGCACCGCCCGGCTGGAAGGACAGCACCTCGCGGGTGCACCGGCCGGCCAGTGATTCGAGGCGGGTGCGGATCTCGTCCATGCCGCGCAGCACCTCGACGGCGTCCGCGGGCCGGTCGGCGGACTCGCCGGCCGCCGCGTACTCCGTGGCGAGCAGCTGGAGCGCCGTACGGGTCTGCGCGAGCCGTTCCTGCCGCAGCAGCAGTTCCTGCTGTTCGCGCTGGAGCATCAGCTCCAGGCCGAGGTCGGGACTGACGGCGCGGATCAGGTCGGGCCGGTCCTTGGAAGGGCGCAGCAGGGCCAGCTCGGTCAGCCGGTCGAAAGCGGCCTGCACCCGTCGGCCGCACATGCCGAGGATCCCGGCGAGCGCCGCCCGGTCGCACTCCCGGTGCAACAGCACCGCCCGGTACACCGCCAGCGCGTCCGCGTCGAGCGCCGTCCCCTCGTCCCCCCAGGTCACGGTGTGGCATCCCCTTCTCCCCAGCCTGCTCCGGCTCGTGCCCGCGCGGGAGCGCGGGCCGTTCGCCCGACGTCCGCCGCGGGTGCCCCCACCCCGGTACCCGGCACCGGATGCGCGGCCGGTACGCGGGCGACCCCGCCCCGGCCGCCTGGCCGGCTCCGTGATACCGCCCAGGGCTCAACAGTTCGCGAACGCCGACGCGTTGACCAGTCAGGTTTGCGTCATACCGGCCCTCGCCACGCCCTTGCGCCGTGTTCACCGCGGTTCGCGGCGGCCGTGGCCCCACGGGTCGGTGCCTCCCGCACCGCCGAGCCGCCGCGCCGCACGCGGACCTTCGACGCCGCGCCCCGCTGGCAGAAAGCTGCCTGGCAACCGGCTGCCGCCCGAGCGGCCTTCCGGGGTGCGACGGGCGGTGCTCTGCTTGCTGCGACGCCGGGAGCCGCTCGGGCTCCGGCACGGTGACCCCTCCAAGGAGCCCTCATGCGTGCGCCCCGTGCTCGCCTCTCCCACCGCCGTTCCTGTCGCCGCACCGCGTTCGCCGCCCTGGTGGTACTCGGTGGAGCCACCCTGCTGCCGGGCCCCGGCCGCACCCCGCTCGACGTGTTCCCACGGTCCTCGGCCGTGGCCACGAGCGCCGTTCAGGCGCAGGAACAGGACTTCACCTGGCCGACGCCGCCGAATCCCGGACCCGGCGCGACGTCCGCGCGGTCCGTCCGTGCCTGACGCCCCCCTGCTCGGCGCGGCCCCGGTCGCGCTGGTCATCGACGGCGACACCCCCGTGGGCAGACTCGTCTGCCGGCGGCTGGCGGCGACGGGTACCACGCTCGCCGTGACCGGGCGGGCGGCGCGCCACTGCGCGCTGTTCTGCCGGCACCTGCACGACCGGTACGGCAATCGGGCCCTGCCCTACCTGGTCCTCCCGGACGCCCCCGCCAGTCTGCGGCGCGTGCTGGCCGAGGTGACCGGTGAACTGGGCGGCGTCGACGTGGTGGTGGACCTCGCGTACGAGCCCGGGGCGGCCCACCCGCTCGGCGCCGCGCTGCGCGCGCTGCCGGCGGACCGCCGCCGCACGGTCGTCCTGGTGGCGCGGCCCGGTGCGGCCCCCGCCGGCCCCCGGGACGAACCGCTGCCCGCGGACACCAGTGTGGTGACCCCCGGCGCGGGGGCGTCGGCACGCCGGGTGGCCGCGGTGGTGCTGATGCTGCTGGGCCCGGACGCGGCGGGCCTGCGCGGCCGGCACATCGAGGTGACGGGCTGCGCCGAACCCGGCCCCGGGCACGGCCACGGGGCCGGGCGCCGGGACAGGCACGGGGCCGGGGACCGGGGCGGTTCCGAGCCCGGGGACCGGGGCGGTTCCGAGCCCGGGAGCCGGAGCGGTTCCGGGCCCGGGAGCCGGGACGACGACGAGGGCGGCCACGCCGCCTGGGCGGGCCCCACCGGTGCCGACGACGTGCCCGGCGGCCGGGACGACGAGGTCCGCTGAAACGGCGCGCGTCCCGCCGCCCCTCGGGGAATCCGCACCGCGCCTCCCGCCCCCTCGGCCCGGCGGAAACCCCCGGCCCGACCCACCGAAACCCATCCCTCTGGAAGAAGGACCGGCATGGAGTTCTCGGCGTGCCCGCATGCCCTCCCGCACCTGTCCGGCGCCCCGTCCCACCCCGGAGTCCTCGGCTACCGCGGATTCCGGCTCGCCGCCGCCGAAGCGTGCCGGCGCCTGGATCCCCCGGCGGACGCCGTGATCCTGACCCTGATCACCGAGGGCGAACTGCGCGTCGGCGAACCGCCGGACCACCACGGCCCGTTCGTCGCCCGGCGGGCGAGCGTCCGCGGACTGCGCACCAGCGGCCTGCACTTCGAGCACCGTACGGCGGTGACGGGCGTCGAGGTGGCCCTGGCGCCGTGGGCCGCCTTCCGGCTCTTCGGCGTACCCCTACGGCGCCTCTCGCACCGTGTCGTCGAGCTGGACCCGCTGCTGCCCGCCGGCCGCTGTGCCGCCCTGCTGCGCGCACTCGGCGCGGCGGACGACTGGAGCGAACGGTTCCGCCTGCTCGACACGGAACTCGGCGCCCTGCTCGCCCGCGGCCCCGCGCCCGCCGTACCCGTGGCCCGGGCCTGGCGCTCGCTGACCCGGGCCGCCGCGGTCCCGTCCGTCGCCGAGCTGGCCCGCGAAGTGGGGTTGTCCCAGAGTCAGTTGGTACGGCGCTTCCTGGAGCAGGTCGGGGTCACCCCGAAGGCCGCCGCGCGCATCGTGCGGCTGCGCCGGACGCTCGGCCTGATGGCCGGCGGCTGCCCGGCCGCGGACGCGGCGCTGCGGACCGGCTACTGCGACCAGGCGCACTTCAGCCGCGAGTTCAAGGCAATGACCGGCATCTCGCCCCGGGGCTTCCGCCTCCGCGCGCACGCCTCCGCGATCACCGGCCCGGGCCGGATCGCCGTGCGCCCCGCAGAAGTCGCCGAATTTCTCCAAGACCGTTCGGTGACTCCGCTGCGATAGTTGTTCCACGGGCCGGAAACGCGGCAGGAATGCACGCGAGGAACCGGATCCGGAACACAAGAACCGCCAAAAAGGAGGATCGTCATGCTCAAGAAGATCGAAGCGCTCGGCAGCGGTCTGCTCGGCCTGTTCGTGCCCAGGGTCGAGGCCGCCGCGGGTTCGGCCGCGTGCCAGTCGTGGTCCGCCTGCTGGCAGTGCAACAAGGCGTACGGCGGTGCGTGTGGCTACAACGCGCCCTGCTCCACCTGCAACAACGGCGCCTCGTACAGCTGCTTCTGCTGACGTCCGCTCTCTCGATCCGCTCGATCGTGCGGCCGGCGCGGTGCACCAGCGCCGCGCCGGCCGGCACGGAGAGGAACGCTCGGTGCATTACGTGGTCCTGGCCGTTCAGAGCCTCTTCGTCGTGGTTTTCCTGGTCTCGTCGGCCGGGAAAATGAAAAGCCGCGATTCCGTCCGGGAATTCACCGCCTCCCTGCGCCGGCTGCGTATTCTTCCGGCGTCGGCGGCAGGGCCGGCCGCCTTTGTCGTCCTGGCCGCCGAGGTGGCCGTCTGGATTCTGCTCGTCGTTCCCGCGTCCGTCGCCCGTACGGCCGGCTTCGGCGTCGCGGCGGGGCTGCTCACCGTGTTCGCCGCGGGCATCGCCCTGTCCCTGCGGCGCGGCGCGCAGGTGCCCTGCCACTGTTTCGGCGCCGCCACGACGCCGCTCGGCCCCTGGCACGTCGTCCGCAATCTGCTGCTCGCCGGTGCCGCGGCCCTGGCGGCCGTGCTGCCCGCGCAGGGCCCGCTGCGGCCCGGCGGCCTGGTCGTGGCGGTGTGCGCGGGACTGCTGCTCGGCGCGCTGGTCGCGCTCTTCGACGACCTCGTGGCCCTCTTCCGGCCCGTCCCGGCACCACCACGCCCGGCTTCCGCCGCCCTGCCCCGCCACCCGGTCCCCCGCCCCCACCGTCCTCAAGGAGAAGCACGATGGCATTCGTGATCGCGGCCCTGGCCCTCCTCGGGCTGCTCTGTCTGCTCGATCTGACCCTGACCCTCGGTGTGATCAAGCGGCTGCGCGAGCACACCGCGCTGCTCACCGACCTCAACGGCGGACCCGCCTCGATCAAACAGGGCGAGGAGGTGGGCGAGTTCACCGCGGCCACCGTCGACGGCGAGGCCCTGACCCGGGCCGGGCTCTCCGACGAGACCCTGGTCGCCTTCTTCTCGCCGACCTGCGGGCCGTGCCAGGAGAAGATGCCGAAGTTCGTGGAGTACGTGAGCGCGCTGCCCGGCGGCCGGGACCGCGCCGTGGCCGTCGTGGTGGGCAAGCCGGAGGAGAGCGCCGGGTTCGTCGACGCCCTCAGCCCCGTCGCCCGCGTGGTCCGCGAGACCCCGGACGGGGTGCTCGGGGCCGCGTTCAAGGCCCGGGCCTACCCGCTGGTGCTCGCGGTCGGCGCGGACCGTGAGGGACGGGTCGTGGTCCGCCGCGACCAGGTGGCACTGGACCGGGCCGCGGTCGCCGCATGACCACCGCGACCAGCCCCGTCGGCCGCCGCCTCGCCGTCGCGGCCTCGCTCGCCCGGCGCGCCGCGCCCGGCACGCTCGGCCTGCATCTGGCGCTCACCCTGCTGGCGGCCGGCCTGCCGGTGGCCGCCACCTGGCTGACGAAGCTGCTGCTCGACGGGCTGGTCGGCACGGCCGCCCCGGGACACCTGCTCGCTCTGGGCACCGCCCTGGCACTGACCGGAATGGCGGCCGGGGTGCAGCCCCAGGCGACCCAGTACCTGCGCGCCGAACTCGACAGGAGGATCGGTCTGCTGGCGCAGGACGAACTGTTCCGGGCGGTGGAGGGTTTCGCGGGCCTGCGCCGGTTCGAGGATCCCGCCTTCCTCGACCGGCTGCGCCTCGCCCAGCGCCCGGGGGGTTCCCCGTACGCGAACCAGGCCCTCGACGGCCTGCTCGGCGCGGTGCGCGCCACCGTGACCGTGGTGGGCTTCCTCGGCTCGCTGCTGGTGCTCAGCCCGCCGATGGCGGCCGTGGTCCTGTGCGCCGGGGCGCCGACGCTGCTCGCCCAGGTGCTGCTGTCCCGGCGCCGGGCCCGGATGCTGTGGGACCTCGGGCCGGTGGAACGCCGGGAGATGTTCTACGGCGACCTGCTGTCCACCGTCGAGGCCGCCAAGGAGATCCGGCTCTTCGGCACCGGCCGCTTCTTCCGGGAGCGGATGGCCCGGGAGAAGCGCACGGCCAACGCGGCCAAGCGGTCCCTGGACCGCAGGGAGGCCGGCACCCAGGGCCTGCTCGTGCTGCTCGCCGCGACGGTGTCCGGCGGCGGCCTGCTGTGGGCCGTCGCCGCCGCGCGGACCGGCGCCCTCACGCCCGGGGACGTGACGGTCTTCGTGGCGGCGGTCGCCGGGGTGCAGGGCGCCCTGGCGTCGCTGGCCGCCGAGGCCGCCACCGCGCACCAGGCGCTGCTGCTGCTCGACCACCACGTCGCGATCGCCTCGGCCGGCCCCGACCTGGTGCGGGCGCACGCGGCGGTGCCGCCGCTGCGGACGGGCATCGAACTGCGGGACGTCTGGTTCCGCTACTCGCCGGACCATCCCTGGGTCCTGCGCGGCGTGAACCTGCGCATCCCGCACGGCACCTCGCTGGCCCTGGTGGGCCTCAACGGCGCGGGCAAATCCACGCTCGTGAAGCTGCTGTGCCGGTTCTACGACCCGACGAAGGGCGCGGTCCTCTGGGACGGCGTGGACCTGCGCGAGCTGGACGTGGCCGGGCTGCGCGAGCGGATCGGCGCGGTCTTCCAGGACTACATGCACTACGACCTGACGGCGCACGAGAACATCGCCCTCGGCGACCTGGCCGTACTCGACGACGAGGACCGGGTACGGGCCGCCGCGCACCGCGCCGGGATCCACGACCGTCTCGCCCGACTGCCGTACGGCTACCGGACGTTGCTGTCCCGCATGTTCTTCATGGACACGGAGAAGGACGATCCGGCCAGCGGCGTGCTGCTGTCCGGCGGCGAGTGGCAGCGGGTGGCGCTCGCCCGCGCGTTCCTGCGTGACGCCCGTGACCTGATGATCCTGGACGAGCCGTCGGCCGGTCTCGACGCCGAGGCCGAGCACGAGGTCCACACCTCGCTGCGCCGCGCCCGGCAGGGCCGCACCAGCCTGCTGATCTCCCACCGCCTGGGCGCGGTGCGGGAGGCGGACCGGATCGTGGTCCTCGCCCGGGGCCGGGTCGTGGAGCAGGGCGCGCACGCCGCGCTGCTCGCCCGGGGCGGCGCGTACGCCCGGCTGTTCGGGCTGCAGGCCCGGGGCTACCGCGGCGCGTCCGACGACGCCGCCGCGCTCACCGGAGGCGGATCGTGAACCGTGCCGTACTCGCTTGCGTCCTCGGCGGGTTCGCCGTGGCGGCGCTGTCCGCCGCGGCCCGCCGGATGCGCCGGACCCTGGTGTCCGTGACCGTGCGCGGCCGGAGCATGGAACCGGCGTACCGCGACGGCGACCGGGTCCTGGTGCGGCGCGGCGGTCCGCTCGCCCGGGGCCAGGTGGTCGTGGTGGAGCGCCTGCCGTTCGGGGGGCGGCGACCCGCGCCGCCCGGGCAGCCGGGCCCGGGCCCCACCTGGCTGATCAAGCGGGTGGCGGCGGTGCCGGGCGACCCGGTCCCCCGCGCCCTCGGCCCGGCACTGGCGGCGGCCCCGGAGGATCTCGTGCCCGGAGGAAGGCTCGTCCTGCTCGGCGACAACCCGGACGTCAGCCAGGACTCGCGCCGCCTGGGCTTCTTCCCCGCCGACGCCGTCCTCGGAGTGGTCGTACGCCCTCGGTGAGCGGGCGGCGGCCCCCGCGAGCCGGGCCCGCGCGGCCGGTTCAGTCCACCAGGCCGAGGCGGACGGCGGCCACTCCCGCCTCGAACCGGCTGGAGGTGCCGAGTTTCCCCATGATCCGGCGCATCAGGCGGCGCAGGGTGCGGTCCGAGCAGTCCAGCCGGCGGGCGATGGTGTCGTCCTTGGCGCCGGTGGCCAGCAGCGTCAGCACCTCGCGTTCGAGCGCGGACAGCTCGGGACCGGTGGGTCCCGGCCCGGCGGGGGACTCGGTGTGCGGCCGGGCGAGCTCCCAGGCGTGCAGGAAGACCCGGGCGAAGCACTGCGCGACGGGCCTGCTGTGCAGGATGACGTCCCCGCCCTCGCCCCGGGGGCCGGCTCCCACCCCGATGACGACGACCGCGCGGTCCATGATGTTCATGTGCAGCGGCACCGTCGCCGCGACCCGCACCTCGGCCCCGGCGTCGGTCAGCGCGTGCAGGTAGCGGGCCGGCGCGGCCGAGCGCACCGCCTGCTGGGAGGTCAGTACGCGCATGCGGACGCCGTCGGCCGCCATCTCCAGGTCCCGTACGAGGCTGGCGTCGAGGACCCGCGCGCCGGGGAAGGTGTTGCGCATCGCCAGGAACTCCTCCCGGCCGAGGGCGTCCAGTTCCTCCAGCCGCCGCCGGGTGCGCTCGCGGTCGGTGAAGAACTCCGTCTCCACGGTTTCCCGGGTGCCGGGCCGGGGGGCCGCCAGCAGGGACAGGACGTCGTCCAGTGCCCGGGCGTCCCGGCCGAGGCCCTCGACCGTCTCGCGCAGCCGGCGCCGGTGCTCCGAGACGACGTGCCGCAGCGCGCGCTCCGGGGGGCTGAGCCGTGCCCCGCTCGGGTCCAGGAGCCGCCGCTCCGCGAGCCAGCGCGTCAGTTCGGCGGACAGGTCCCGCAGTTCCTCCTGTTCGGCGGCGTGCCGGGCGCCCGAGGCCTCGATCCGCTCCACCATGGCCAGGTAGGCCTCCCTCGCCTCGGAGTCCGTCAACCGCCGACCCCGCGAAGGGTTCTCCCGCGCACGCATGCGCGCACGATACGGGCGGCTCGCACCGGAGACCAGAGCGGGCCCCCCCGCACCCGGCCGTCGCGACGGCCGTCCGGCGGGGAACGCACGCCCGGCGACGGGCCCGGCCGGAAGCGGACGGGCCGGCGACGGGTCCAGCCGGAAGCACACGCGCCCACAGCGGGACCGGCCCAAGGCACACACGCCCACAGCAGGACCGGCCGAAGGCACACACGCCGGCGACGTCCGGCCACGAGCACACGCCCGGCAACAGGTCCGGCCGGAAGCTCACACGCCCACGGCAGGACAGGCCGAAGCCACACACGCCGGCGACGTCCGGCCGCGGGCGCACGCCCGGCGACGGGCCCGGCCGGGAGCGGACGGGCCGGTGGTGGGTCTGGCCGGGAGCGGACGTGCCGGTTTCGGCCAGGGGTGGAAGACGGGCCGGGGCCGTTAACCTCGTGGCCGCCCGCCCGGTTCCTCGCGGCCCCGGCACGCCCGTCCGGCCCCCGTGCCGTGCCGGTGCCTGCCGGGAGGGCGGGCGGGAGCCGTTGATCCGGCCGGTCTCGCACGCCCATGCTTGCCGAGGGCTTGGCATGCGCATGCTCATTAGGGTGTCGTGGTGCGGCTCACCCGAGTCCACCGCACACCCGGCGTTTCCTCCACCCCACAAGGAGACATGGTGCTACGACCACGAAGACTGTCCCTGGCGGGCCTGGCACTGGCCACGGCCGCCGCGGGCCTCACCCTGCTGCCCGCGAGCGCCGAGGCGGCCCCCGCGGGCCACCCGGCCACGGCGACCCACTCCCCCGTCCTGGCCGCCGCCGCGCCCGACATCGACGTCACCAAGGTGCAGGCACACCTCACCGAGCTGAACGCCATCGCGAGCCGCAACGGCGGCAACCGCCGGTCCACCGGCCAGGGGTACCGCGACTCGGTCGCCTACGTGAAGGGCAAGCTGCAGGCGGCCGGTTACACCGTCACCGAGCAGGCCTGCACCTCCGGCTGCACCAGCGGCGCCGGTCCCAACCTGATCGCCGAGTGGCCCCGCGGCGACGCGTCGAAGGTGTACATGTTCGGCGCGCACCTGGACGGTGTGTCCGCCGGGCCCGGCATCAACGACAACGGCTCCGGCAGCGCCACCCTCCTGGAGGTCGCGCTGAAACTGGCCCAGACCGATCCGTCCATGGGGGCGCGCGTCCGCTTCGGCTGGTGGACGGACGAGGAGCAGGGCCTGAACGGCTCGGACTTCTACGCCCGTTCGCTGACCTCCGCGCAGCGCTCGGCGATCAAGGCGTACTACAACTTCGACATGGTCGCCTCGCCCAACGGCGGCTACTTCATCAACCACATCACCTCCGCCGCCGCCGCGCCGATGAAGGCGTACTGGGACTCGCTGAACCTCCAGCCCGAGGAGAACACCGAGGGCGCGGGCCGCTCCGACGACTACTCCTTCGAGAACTACGGCATCCCGACCTCCGGCTACGCCATGGGCGCGAGCGCCCGCAAGACCTCGGCGCAGGCGGCCAAGTGGGGCGGCACGGCGGGCGCCGCGTACGACGGCTGCTACCACTCCTCGTGCGACACCACGAGCAACATCAACGCCACCGGGCTGAACCGCAGCGCGGACGGTGTCGCCTACACGCTGTGGAAGCAGGCGGTCTCGGACACCGCCCCGGCGAACGACTTCTCGGTCTCGGTGAACCCCGCCACCGGCAGCACGAACCCGGGCACCTCGCTGACCACCACCGTGTCCACGGCCACCACCAGCGGCTCGGCGCAGACGGTGAACCTGTCCGCCTCAGGCGCTCCGGCGGGCGTCACGGTCTCCTTCAGCCCGGCCTCGGTGACCTCCGGCGCCTCGTCCACGGCGACGGTCTCCGTCGGCGCCTCCGTGCCGCCGGGCACGTACCCGCTCACCCTCACCGGCACCGGCACCGCCACGCACACCGCGACGTACACGCTGACCGTCAAGGGCGCCGGCGGCTGCACACCGTCCCAGGTGATCTCCAACGGCGGCTTCGAGAACGGTACGACGCCGTGGGCGGGTGACACCGGCGCGATCGGCACGTTCAGCGGCCAGTCCGCGCACTCCGGGTCCCGGTACGCCTGGCTCGCGGGTTACGGCTACGCCGCGAGCGACAGCGTCGGCCAGACGGTGACCGTCCCGGCGGGCTGCGCGAAGGCGACTCTCACGTACTGGCTGCACATCGACACGGCCGAGTCGGGCACGACGGCGTACGACACCTTCCAGGTCAAGGTGAACGGCACCGCGAAGCAGACGTACTCCAACGCCGACGCGGCCACCGGGTACACCCAACGCACCCTGGACCTCGGCCAGTACGCCGGCCAGCAGATCACGCTGACCTTCACGGCGACCGAGGACTCCGGCCTCCAGACCAGCTTCGTCATCGACGACACGGCCCTGACGACCGGCTGACCGCACCGCTCCCCGACATGCCGAGAGCCGGTTCCGGACACCTCCGGAACCGGCCCCGACCCGTGAAACCGTGCCCCCTGGCCCGGCCCCGCGGCGTGTCACTGGAACTGTGCGAAGAACCTCCAGATCTCCGTCTTGGTCCAGGTGGTGACCCCGCTCTCACCGGAGGAGCCGTCGACCGGACCGGGGATGTGGTCCCCGTCGAACGCGGCCCACTGGACCGGGTATCCGGCACGGCAGCCCGAGTAGGTGGTGGTGATGTGCGTCCGGCTGCCCGGCGCCGGCTCGCGCGGGCTCTGGGGGGTGCAGCCGTTGTTGCCCACGAACCTGTCGCGCAGCGAGCGTCCTTGCGCGATGTTGAGCACGGAGTCGCTGATGCCGTGGATCCCGAAGTAGGCGATGGGCTGGGTCCCGCCGCCGCACCCGCTGATCTCGGCGCCGGACATCACCGCGACGGCCCGGAAGACGTTCGCCCGGCTGCACGCGAGGGCGTAGCTCATGCCGCCGCCCCAGCTGAACCCGGTGGCGAAGCGCTGTGCCGGGTTGACGCAGAGGCCGCCCTCTATGTACCGGATCATGTCGTCGACGAAGGTGACGTCCTCACCGCCGGAGTTGGCCCAGCCGTTGCCGAGGCCCTGGGGGGCGACGAGGATCGCGCTGTTGTCCGACTGCTCCTGCTGGCCGTAGTAGGACCACGCGCTCCCGCTCGTGCCGCCCGAGGCGACGTCGCCGGCGGTTCCGCCCCGCCAGTGGAACGCGAAGATCAGCCGGTAGCGCCGGCTGCTGTCGTAGCCGGCGGGAACCCTCAGGATGAAGCTGCGGCTCTTGCCACCGCTCTGGATCGTGTGCGTACCGCTCGCCAGAGTCGGCGCGCTGCCGCATCCGCCACCGCCACCGCCACCGCCACCGGACGACAGTTTGACCATCTGCCACTGCTGGTTGGCGCCGCCCCAATCGGAGTACTGGACGACGTTGCCGCCGTCGGCGGTGGAGGCGCCCTGCACCTCCACCGCCTTGCCGCTGGAGCGGTTGACCAGCCGGACGTGGCCCGCGTCGGAGTCGGCCAGGCGGAACTGCTGGTTGGCCCCGTTGTGGTCGGTCCACTGCTGGATCGCGGCACCGTCCGCGGCCGAGGCGCCGGCCACGTCGAGGACCTTGCCCGAATGCCGGGCCCTGAGACGGTAGAAGCCGTCACCGGAGTCCACGAACTGCCACTGCTGGTTGGTTCCGTCGTTGCGCGCCCACTGGCTGACGCGCGCGCCGTCGGCGGTGGAGGCGCCGGAGACGTCCAGCGCCTTGCCGCTGTTGCGGTTGACCAGCACGTACCAGGCGTTGGTGTCCACCGTCGCCGCCTCGGCGGGCGTCGGATGCACCGCGGCGAGCATGCCGACCGCGAGCGCCGTCGCCACCACGGAGGCGACCCGGGACCACCAGCGGTGCGTCCGTGAAGGGGCGGGAGGAGCCGCGTCGCAGGTCCTCATCGGCTGGCCCTTTCCTTCGTGGCAGGTCGCATCAGGTGCGGGTCCAGCGCTGGTTGCTCCCGTTCGAGCAGGAGTAGAGCTGGATCAGGGTGCCGTTGGCGGTGCCGGCTCCTACGGCGTCGAGGCAGAGGCCGGACTGGACGCCGACGATGGATCCGTCGGAGTTGAGGCGCCACTTCTGGTTGTCGGCGCCCCAGCAGCTGTAGATCTGGACCTTGGCGCCGTTGCCGGTGCCGGCGGCGTCCAGGCACTTGTTGCCGTAGACCTTGAGTTCACCGGCGTCGGTGAGCGTCCACTGCTGGTTGGTGGCGCTGTTGCAGTCCCACAGCTGGACCTGGGTGCCGTCGCTGGTGCCGGCGTTGGGCACGTCCAGGCAGCGGCCCGAGCCGACGCCCTTGATCTGCCCGCCGCCGCCCGTGGGGGGAGGCGTGGTGGAGCCGCCGTTGAGCGCGTTGAGCACCGCGGTGTAGGCGGCCTTCTTGCTGCCGTCGTTGTTGAACAGCAGCGGCGTGTCACCCGACCGCCAGGAGTCGCTGTCGCGCACGCCCCAGACGGTGATGCCGAGGCAGCGCGAGACGGCCAGGCAGTCGTTGGTCACGGCGGCGTAGGTCGAGGACGAGGCGCCCTGGATGTCCAGCTCGGTGACGGCCACGTCGACGCCGAGGGCGGCGAAGCTCTGCAGCGTGGTGCGGAAGTTGCTGTTGTACGGGCTGCCGCTGTTGAAGTGCGACTGGAAGCCGACGCAGTCGATCGGCACACCGCGCGACTTGAAGTCCTTGACCATGTTGTAGACGCCCTGCGTCTTGGCCCAGGTCCAGTTCTCGATGTTGTAGTCGTTGTAGCAGAGCTTGGCCGCCGGGTCGGCGGCGCGCGCGGTGCGGAAGGCGACCTCGATCCAGTCGTTGCCGGTGCGCTGCAGGTTGGAGTCGCGCCGGCCGCCCGAACCGTCGTCGGAGAAGGCCTCGTTGACGACGTCCCACTGGGCGATCTTGCCCTTGTAGTGGGCCATCACGCCGTTGATGTGGTCGATCATCGCCTGGCGCAGGGTGCTGCCGCTGAGGCTCTGCATCCAGCCGGGCTGCTGGGAGTGCCAGGCCAGGGTGTGGCCGCGCACCTTCTTGCCGTTCTGCACGGCCCAGTTGTAGACGCGGTCGCCGGCGGTGAAGTTGAACTGGCCCCGCTGCGGTTCGGTGGCGTCGATCTTCATCTCGTTCTCGGCCGTCACCATGTTGAACTCACGGTTCGCGATCGACGTGTACGTCGAGTCGCCCAGCCTGCCCGAGGCGATGGCGGTGCCGAAGTAGCGGCCGCTCTGCGCCGCCGCGGCGCCGAGCGTGCTCTCGGCGGCGTGTGCGGTCGGCTGCGCGGCCAGTGCGGAGACCGTACCGAGGACGCCGACGGCCAGCGCCCCCAGCAGGTTGCGGATCTTCCGGCGGACGAGGAGTTGTCCGGGAGGGGCATAGGAGCCCATGACTGTGCCTCCAAGGTGGACATCTGGAAGGACTGGATCACGAGGGGACGCGCCGCCCCGTTCCCACCCGGCGCGCGGACGGGGTGGGGTCGGAACCGGGGCGGCGTACGTGGTCTGCCGTGCGGGTCGGATCGCACGGAGTGAGACGGTTCGACATTTCGAACTACGACCGGTTTCCCAGACAGGGATGATTGAGGTTTTGACGGTGGACCGTCAACCTCTCCCGCAGGGGAAATCTCAGTTCTTCGTCCGAAATGCTTCGAGGCGGGACAGGGCAGGCGCGCGGCGGTCGGCCGTTCGCCGGACAGGGATCAGCCGCTGACCGTGATGGTCGAGCTCCCGCTGCTCTGGTAACCCTCGGTGGCCATGATCATGTAGTACTTGAACTGCCCCAGGTTCATGCCCGCGCGCGCCCAGGCGTCGAAGTGGTTGCCGGTGGTGATGGTGCCGGAGCCACTGGTCACCTTCGACTGCCGGACGCTCCAGTACTGGTCGAAGGTGCGGGTGCCCTCGACGGAGGGGGCGTTGTACCGCGTCGTCTTGTAGATGTCGTACGTGCCGCCGTCGCTGGTGACGGTGCCCCGGTACTCGCCGGTGGGCCGGTAGCTGCCCCAGTTGTCGACGATGTAGTACTCCACCAGCGGGTTCGACGTCCAGCCGTAGAGGCAGCCGTAGCCGTTGCCCGACGGGTTGAAGTAGCCGGTGTAGCGGACCGTCCTGCGCCCGCCGGTGTTCCAGCCCTTGCCGGCGACGAAGTTGCCGCAGTTGGTCCACCGGGTGCTGTATCCGCCGCCGCCGTTGAGCGTCATGGAGACGGAGCCGCCGCCGTCGGTCCAGAACGAGTAATACATGCCGTCGTAGCCGGTCTGGCTGGTGGTGATGGTGGTCGCGGCGTGGGCGGTGCCGGGCAGCAGCAGTCCGGTCGCGGTGGCGAGCGCGACGGTTCCGGCGCCGCCGAGGAAGCCTCGGCGGCTCAAGCCGCCGAGGGGAGCGGGGCTCTGCGGGGTCTGGTGCTGCTGCGGGCC
Organism: Streptomyces sp. NPDC104831; assembly: GCF_055583025.1. Classification (NCBI taxonomy): domain Bacteria; kingdom Bacillati; phylum Actinomycetota; class Actinomycetes; order Kitasatosporales; family Streptomycetaceae; genus Streptomyces; species Streptomyces sp. NPDC104831. The sequence goes on along the minus strand of NZ_JBVJOT010000047.1, from coordinate 44,042 downwards.
GTTCTGCTGCATGCGTCCTCCCGATGAAGGCTGGTGGGGGGCGGGCGGCTGCTGCCGCCCGTGGCCTGGCACGGAACACGGCGTGGGGCCGTCCGTGGCCGTGCCGTTCGGTGGCCCACAGTTTTCGGAGAACGCCATGACCCTGTCAACAGTTTCGACATCCTTTCGGAAACATCCCTGTAACCCGAAGAGGACGTGACGAGTACGTCTTGGCTGATCACGCCACCCCTGACGTGAACCGTCCCGAGAGGCGCAACGAGGAGAGGGGAGATCGCGACGCAAGACCATGCAGAGACTTCGAAACTTTCGAGTAGACGCAGAGCGCCGGACACCCGCCAAGGGAGCCTGATCCCCGACCGGTCCCGGAAACAGCCGAGGGCCGGTCTCGGATGTCTCCGAAACCGGCCCTGAACTGCGACTCTCACGAGTCGGGACGACAGGATTTGAACCTGCGACCCCTTGACCCCCAGTCAAGTGCGCTACCAAGCTGCGCCACGTCCCGTCGCACCAGCGCGCGGTGTTCCGCGCGATCGTGCGGACAGCACTTTACCCCACACCGGCGGGTGTGCCGAAGACGGGTGGCAGGGACGCCGGACAGGATGGGACGAAGCGGGAGAGGCGGTGGCGCGCGGCGGGGAACGCGGCGGGGGACAATCGGCGGTATGACGAACGTGGGGGCATCGGACGCCCGGGACCGGGACACGGACGGGCGGGCCCGCAACGCGCGGCCCCGGGACGGGCTGGGGCGCCCGCTGCCGTACGGCGCCGAGGGCGTACCCCGGCAGCCGGAGGGGATCCTGCGGACGCCGGAGGAGACCGCGGGCGAGGCACAGGCCCTGCTGACCGCCGGGCGGCCCTTCCACGCGCACGAGGTGTTCGAGGACGCCTGGAAGTCCGGCCCGCCCGAGGAGCGCCCGCTGTGGCGGGGTCTCGCCCAGCTGGCCGTGGGGCTCACCCACGCGGCCCGGGGCAACGCCGTCGGCGGGGCCCGGCTGCTGCGGCGGGGGGCCGGCGCGATCGAGGAGTGGGCGGCGGTGCGGGGCGAGGACCGGCCCCACGGACTGGACCTGCCCGGGCTCGCCCGGTGGGCGCGGGAGCTGGCGGGACGGGTGGAGCGCGGCTGCGCACCGGTCGACGCGCGCGCCGAGGCGCCTCGGCTGGGCCCCTGACCGGTCCGCTCCCTGCGGGCGCGGGCCGAGTGCCGTCGACGGCGTGCGGAGGCGGTGGGCGCACGCCCCGCGGCATGCGGCAGACTCGGGGCGTGCGAAAGATTCATGTCATCGGTATCGGCGCGGGCGACCCCGACCAGCTGACCCTGCAGGCGGTCAAGGCGCTGCGGAGCACGGACGTGTTCTTCCTCCTCGACAAGGGCGAGGTGAAGAGCGATCTGACCCAGCTCCGCCGGGACATGCTGGACGCGCATCTGCCGGCCGGGTCCTACCGGGTGGTGCAGGCCCGTGACCCGGAGCGGGACCGCTCGGCGGGCGGCTCCGCCTACTCACCGGCCGTCGAGGACTGGCGCACCGCCCGCGCCGGAATCTACGAGCGGCTGATCGCCGGCGAGCTGGACGAGGACGGCACCGGCGCGTTCCTCGTCTGGGGGGACCCGGCGCTCTACGACAGCACGCTGGGCATCCTCCAGGAGGTGCTGGAGCGGGGCGCGGTGGAGTTCACGTACGACGTGGTCCCCGGCGTCAGCAGTGTCTCCGCCCTGGTCGCCCGGCATCGCACGGGGCTGAACCGGGTCGCCCGGCCGGTGCAGATCACCACGGGGCGGCGGCTGGCCGAGGGTTTCCCGGAGGGGGTGGACGACGTGGTCGTGATGCTGGACGCGCACCAGGCCTTCCGGCGGTACGCCGAGGAGGACATGGACATCTACTGGGGCGCCTACATAGGCACCCCGGACGAGATCCTCGTCTCCGGCCCGATCGCCGAGGCCGGCCCGCGCATCGAGCGGCTGCGCGCCGAGGCCCGGGAGCGCAAGGGCTGGATCATGGACACGTACCTGCTGCGCAGGCATCCGGCGCAGGACTGACCCGCGCGGAGCCGGGGCCGCGCCGACGGCCGGTGCGGGGCCGGGCGGCGGGGCGCCGGCGACGCGCGGCGCCGAGCCGCGTGGTGCCCGCGGTACAGGTCAGGCGTCCGGTCCGCGCCACGTCCCGTTCGCCGCGTCCGCCCCGAAGCCCAGTCGGTCCAGGGCGCTCGCCACGTCGGGGACCGCGCTGACGCCGTCCGGCAGCGGGGGGCGGCGTACGACGATCACGGGCAGGCCCAGGTCGCGCGCGGCCGTGAGTTTCGCCGCCGTGGCCTGTCCCCCGCTGTCCTTCGTCACGAGGACGTCGATCCGGTGGGCGCGCAGGAGTTCCGTCTCGTCGGGGACCGTGAACGGACCGCGGGCCAGGATCACCCGGGCGTCCGGCGGCAGCGGCGGCTCGGGCGGGTCCACCGAGCGGACGAGGAAGTGCAGGCCGGTCAGGGAGGCGAAGGCGGCGAGGCCGAGGCGTCCGGTGCTGAGGAACACCCGGCTGCCGAGGCCGGGCAGCGCCTCGGCGGCCGCGGCGAGGGACGCCACGTCGTGCCACCGGTCGCCGGGGCCCGGCCGCCAGCCGGGGCGGCGCAGGACGACCGCGGGGACTCCGGTGGCCCGCGCCGCGCGGGCCGCGTGGGCGGTGATCGTCCCGGCGAAGGGGTGGGTGGCGTCCACCAGGGCGTCCACCCGGTGCTCGCGCAGCCAGCCGGCCAGGCCCTCCGGGCCGCCGAAGCCGCCGACCCGCACCTCGCCGGGCAGTGCCCCGGGGCGGGCGACCCGGCCGGCGAGCGAGGTGGTGACCCGGACGCCGGGCCGGGCGGCGAGGTCGGCTGCGAGGCGGCGGGCCTCGGTGGTGCCGCCGAGGATCAGCACGTGCGCGGGCATGGGGTGAGCGTACGAGGTGCCGGGCGGCGGCCGGCCGGCCGGGTCGCCGCGGTCGGGCGTGCGGGTCGCCGCGGTCGGGCGTGCGGAAGGGGCTAGGGCAGGAGCAGTTGCACGCCGCCCACGATGGTCGCCGCGATCACGAGTTGTTCGAAGAGTCGCTGGTTGATCCGGTTCACAGCCCGCTTGCCGATCAGCGCACCGGGCACGACGAACGCCACGAGCGCGGCGTCGAGGAGCAGTGACCGTCCGTCGATCAGGCCGAGGCCCACGCTGAACGGCACCTTGGAGACGTTCACGATGAGGAAGAAGAAGGCGGAGGTGCCGAGGAAGCCGAGCTTGCGGAAGCCCGCGGAGAGCAGGTACAGCGACATCACCGGCCCGGCCGCGTTGGCGACCATCGTGGTGAACCCGCCGAGCACGCCGTAGGAGCGGGCCTTCATCCGGCCCGCCCGGGTCGTCACCGTCTCCGGTGCGGGCGGGGTGTCGGCCGTGCGCCGGCGCCACACCGTCACCCCGGCCATCAGCAGGAGGATCGCGCCGATCGAGACCCGTACCATCCCGTCCCCGGCCCACACCAGGAACAGCGTGCCGGCCACCACGCCCACCGCCACGGCCGGGAACAGCCGCCACAGCGTGGGCCAGTGGGCGTGCCGCCGGTAGGTGAGGACGGCGAGCACGTCCCCGGCGATGAGGAGGGGCAGCAGGATGCCGGTGGAGGCGCGGGCGGGCAGGACCGCCGCGAAGATCGCGAGGCTGACCGTGTTGGCCCCGCTGACCGCGGTCTTGGAGAAGCCGACGAGCAGGGCCGCGAAGGCGAGCGCGGCGAACTCCCAGCCTGATAGGTGCCAGAGCGTCATCGTGTTCATGCGGGGACCGATGCTATGCGCATGCATAGGCCGCGCGTAAGGACCGTCTCGCGGGCCGGTCCACGGCGCCCCGGCCCGCGCGGCGCGCTACCGGGCCGTGTACCGGACCCGCAGCTCCCGCTTGAGCACCTTCATGCTCGGTCCGAGCGGCAGGGTGTCCGTGAACTCCACGCGGCGCGGGTACTTGTGCCGGCCGAGGTGCTGCTTGGACCACTCGGTGAGGGCGGCGGCGTCCGGGGTGGTGCCGGGGGCCGGGACGACGACGGCGCAGATCTCCTCGCCGTGCAGTTCGTCGGGCAGGCCGATGACGGCGGCCTGGGCGATGTCCGGGTGCCGCGTCAGGACTTCCTCGACCTCGCGCGGGTAGACGTTGTAGCCGCCGCGGATGATGACGTCCTTCTTGCGGTCGACGATCCGCAGGAAGCCCTCGTCGTCCTTGACGCCGAGGTCGCCGGTGCGGAACCAGCCGTCCACCAGGGCCTCGGCGGTGGCCTCGGGGCGGCCCAGGTAGCCGGAGAAGACGTTGTGGCCGCGGATGACGACCTCGCCCAGCTCGCCGGGCGGCAGCAGCTCGACGCGGTCCTCCACCTCGGCGCGGGCGATCTCCGCGTCGACGCCCCACAGCGGATGCCCGATGGTGCCGGCCTTGCTGCCGAACACCGGCTGGTTGACGGTGGCGGCCGGCGAGGTCTCCGACAGTCCGTAGCCCTCGTAGACCTCCGCCCCGAACGCGGCCTCGAACCGTTCCAGTACCGCGACCGGGAGCGAGGCCCCGCCGGAGATGCACACCCGCAGCCCGGGGAGCCGTTCGGCGCCGGCGGCCGCCGCGGCGAGGGCGACGAACATGGTGGGCACGCCGTGGAAGGTGTTCACGTCCTCCCGCACCATCAGCTCGATGGCCCGGGCCGCGTCGAAGCGGGGCAGCAGCACGAGCGTGGCGCCGGCCCGCCAGGTGGAGTTCATGGAGACGGTCTGGCCGAAGGCGTGGAACAGCGGCAGCGCGCCGAGGGCGATGTCGTCGGCGCGGATGTCGTGGGCGTCGAAGGCGTTGACGGTCGCGTTCATCACCAGGTTGAAGTGGCTGAGGACGGCGCCCTTGGGGACACCGGTGGTACCGCTGGTGTAGAAGACCACCGCGGGGTCGTCGGCGGCCCGGGTCACGTACGCCGGCAGCGGCTCGGCGTCGGCCGCCAGCTTGTCCAGTTCCCCGCCCAGGGTGATCACGCGGACGCCGGCCGCCTCGGCCGCGGCCCGGCCGGTCACGGCCTGGGCCGGGTGGACGAGCAGCACGGTGGCCCCGCTGTCCTTCAGGACGTGCCGGACCTCGTCGGCCGACAGCAGGAGGTGGACGGGGACGACGACACCGCCCGCCGCGGCGATCGCGTAGTAGGCGACCGGGAACTCGGCGGTGTTGGGGGCCATGAGGGCGATCCGGTCGCCGGGCCGTACGCCGAGGCCGGTGAGCGCGCCCGCCTGGGCGAGCGCCCGCCGCCACACCTCGGCGAAGGTGAGCCGCACATCGCCCTCGACCAGGGCGGTCTTCCGGGGGCGGCGCCGGGCGTTCTCGGCGAGTATGGCGGCGACGGACAGGGTTGCCATGGAGTGCTGCTCCGTTTCCTTGCTGCGGCTCGTGCTACCGGATCCCCTTGCGGGGAGCCCCCGTTGACGTCGGCTCAGTGCCGCTCGACCAGCATCGCGGTGCCCTGCCCCACGCCCACGCACATGGTCGCGAGGCCGCGCCGGGCGCCCGTGCGCCGCATGCGGTGCAGCAGGGTGGTGAGGATGCGGGCGCCGGAGCAGCCGAGGGGATGGCCGAGGGCGATGGCGCCGCCGGTGGGGTTCACCAGGTCGGGGTCGAGGCCCAGTTGGTCGACGCAGGCGAGGGCCTGGGCGGCGAACGCCTCGTTCAGCTCGGCCTCCTGGAGGTCGCCGATCCCCCAGCCGGCCCGGGTGAGCACCTTGCGGGTGGCGGGGACCGGGCCGAGGCCCATCACGTCGGGGTGCACGCCCGCGGAGGCGCCCGCGACATACCGGCCGAGGGACTCCAGACCCAGTTCGTCCAGGGCCTCTTCGCTGACCAGCAGCAGACCGGCGGCGCCGTCGTTCATCGGCGAGGCGTTCCCGGCCGTGACGGTGCCGCCCGCGCGGAAGGCCGGCTTGAGACGGGCCAGCTTCTCCAGCGAGGTGTCCTCGCGGACGCACTCGTCGTGCTCGACGGTGACGCCGTCCGGGCGTTCCACGGGCAGGAGTTCGTCGTCGAAGTGGCCATTCTTGCGGGCGGCGGCGGCGAGTTGGTGGCTGCGCAGGGCGAACTCGTCCTGCCGGGCGCGGGAGATGCCGAGGCGGGCGGCGACCTCCTCGGCGGTCTCGCCCATGGAGAGCAGGCCGTGCAGCTCCTTCATGGCGGGGTTGACCAGGCGCCAGCCGAGGCGGGTGTCGTAGGTCTCCATGCGGTGCGGCAGGGCCTCGTCGGGCCGGGGCAGCACGAAGGGGGCGCGGCTCATCGACTCGGAGCCGCCGGCGATCACGATGTCGGCCTCGCCCGCGGCGATGGCGCGGGCGGCGGCGGTGACCGCTTCGAGCCCGGAGGCGCACAGCCGGTTGACGGTGGCGCCGGGCACGGAGTCGGGCAGTCCGGCGAGCAGGGCGGCCATGCGGGCGACGTTGCGGTTGTCCTCGCCGGCCTGGTTGGCGGCGCCCCAGTAGACGTCGTCGACGCGGGCGGGGTCGAGCGCGGGCACGTCGGCCACCAGCCGGCGGATCACGGTCGCGGCCAGGTCGTCGGGGCGGACCGAGGAGAGGGCACCGCGCACCTTGCCGATGGGGGTGCGGCGGGCGGTCGCGAAATGGACGGGACGCACGGCGGGACTCCTGACCTACGACACTGTGGATCACGGATGTGTGCAGCACTCGTTAATTAGCACTGCTAGTTTTGGACTATAGACCTCCGGCCGCCCCGCTGGGAAGCTCACCCGGGGCTTCGCCGGGGGCAACGGGAGGAGACATGCGCCACGTCCGCGGGCACGTCCCCGCCGTCTGCGGCCCCGGCCACACCCATGCCGGCCACGGCCGGCCGGCCAGGGGACGGGCGCCGGTCGACGCCATCGAGGACGTGGTCCGCACACCCGGTGACTCCCCCGCTGATCAGCCGGTTTGTCTGCGTGTGCCGGGGGCACCCGCCCTTTCGGACATGGCCGAGGAAAAGTTCAGGAAAGGGGACCAGCGCACCATGACCGTGGTCAAGAGCACACTGCCCGAGGAAGCGCTCGGCATCACCGGCACCGCCCTGCAGGACACCCTGGTCGACCTGCTGGGGCTGTCGCTGGTCGGCAAGCAGGCGCACTGGAACATCGTGGGCCCGCGGTTCCGGTCGATCCACCTCCAGCTGGACGAGGTGGTCGCCACGGCCCGCGCCCACTCCGACACGGTGGCCGAACGCGCTGCCGCGCTGGGCGTGTCTCCGGACGGCCGCCCGGAGACCATCGCCGCGACCTTCGCGCTGCCCGGCACCAAGGACGGCTGGCTGCGCGACACCGAGGTCGTGGAGCTGATGGTGTCCTCGCTGGAGACGGCCATCGGCCGGCTGCGGGAGCGGATCGCCGCGACCGAGAAGGCCGACCCCGTCTCCCAGGACCTGCTGATCGCCATCACCGCCGACCTGGAGAAGCAGCGCTGGATGTTCGAGGCGGAGAACCACCCCCGCGAGAACGCCGCCGACTGAGAGACGGCCGCTCGCCCCGTACGCCGCCCCGCCCCCGGCGGGGCAGAACACGGAAGGGGGAACCCATGGCCGACTCCCTGGAACTCGACGCGCTGTGGGACGACTTCCACCGCGTGGTGAACATGACCTCGGCGGAACTCGCGGCCTGGCTGAAGGTCCGGGACGCCGGCGAGGAGACCGAACCGCTGCCGGACGCGGCGGGCACGGAGACCGGGCAGCACGTCCTGGCGATCCTGCGCAAGCGCCGTACCGACCTGACCCACGACGACGTCCGGGTGATGCGGCAGGTCGTGGACACGGTCGGAGAGCTGGTGGACGTGGACGACGAGCCCGCGCCGGAGAGCGCCCGGGACACCGGCCGCCGGCACCGGCTGATGACCCTGGGCCACGACCCGCTCAAACCGTAGGCCCATGGACCGCGACGCACGCGTGCTGCGGGAGCTGGTGTCCGCGCACGGGCGGACGTTCGCCGAGGAGGCGGGCATCCGGCTGGCGGACACCCCGCAGCCGCTGTACCGGCTGCTGGTGCTGTCCCTGCTGCTCAGTGCCCGGATCCGGGCGTCGGTCGCGGTGGCCGCCGCCCGGGCCCTGCACGAGGAGCGCCTGGACAGCCCGCGCCGGATGGCCGGGTCCGACCGGCGGCGGCGACTCGACGCGCTCGGCCGGGCCGGCTACCGCCGGTACGACGAGCGGACCGCGACCCGGCTCCGGGACGGCGCCGAGCTGCTCGACGAGCGCTGGGGCGGCGATCTGCGCCGGCTGCACTGGGAGGCCGGCGGCGACGTCGGCACGCTGCGGGAACTGCTCCAGGAGGAGCCCGGCATCGGGCCGACCGGTGCCGGGATCTTCCTGCGCGAGGCGCAGCGGGTGTGGCCGGACGTCGCCCCGTACCTGGACGGCAAGGCGCTGTCCGGCGCCGGGCGGCTCGGCCTGCCCGAGGACCCCGGGAAGCTGACCGGACTGGCCGGGGACACCCCGTCGGCCGTACTGGCCGCCGCGCTGGTCCGGGCCGCGCTGGACAAAGGGGTGGTCGAGGACTGCCTGCGCCGAGCCGAATGATCCCGCCGGACCGCTCCCGGCGCGTCCCGGACCGGCCGCCGGCACCGGACGGGGGGGGGAGCGGCCGCACGGCGGAGACCGGACCGGACAGCCGGGACACCATCCGGCCGCGTCCGCCGGTCCGGGCCCCACGAGTGGTTCCCGGCGGCCGCTACAGGCCGAGCACGCGGGCGATGGTGCGCAGGACGCCGTCGTCGTTGTTGGACGGGGCCAGGTAGCGGGCCCGGCGGATCACCTCGGGGTGGGCGCCGGCCATGGCGAAGGACCACTCGGCGGCGTCGAGCATCCCCAGGTCGTTGAGGTAGTCGCCGAACACCATGGTCTGCGCGGGCGAGATGCCGAGCGCCCGCTGGAGGCCGCGCACGGCGGTGCCCTTGTCGGCGGTGCGGTTCATCACGTCCACCCAGTGCTCGCCGGAGACGACGACCCGGTGGGTGGCGGCGAACCCGGCGAGCGCCGGGGCGACGGTGTGCTCGGCGGGCCCGAAGTCGAACACCGCCACCTTGATCACGTCGTCCTCGACGGCGGTGACGTCCTCCACGATCCGGTGCTCGGCGTAGTACTGGCGCACCTCGGCGAGGAACGCCTCGTCGCTCCGCTCGACGTACGCCGCCCGCTTGCCGCAGACGACGGCGCCGACGTCCGCGCCGCCCGCGGCCAGCCCCCGTACCGTCCGCGCGATCCGCGCGGCGACGGACCCCGCGAGCGGGTCGGAGGAGAGTTCCACACCGTCGCGGACCACGTACGTGCCGTTCTCCGCGATGAACACCATGCCCTCGGCGACCTGCTCGAACTGCCGGTACAGGGTCGCGTACTGGCGTCCGCTGGCCGGGCTGAACAGCACCCCGCGGCGGCGCAGCCCGTCGAGCACCGGCCACAGCCCGTCGGGGATCCGCTTGGCGTCGTCCAGCAGCGTGCCGTCCATGTCGGTCACGATCAGCCGGATGTCGGCGGGGCCGGCGGGCAGGGCGGCGGTGCCGGGCAGGGGCGTGGGTATGGCGGGCATGTGCTGCTTCCGGTCGGGTGCGGGGCTACCGGTCCAGTGTTCCTCATCCGCCCGGCGGGCCCCGAACCGGCCGGTGTCCCGTTTCCCGGGACAGCGCGATCACCGGGAGGCACAATGACCGCGGAGAACAGCACGTGAGAAGGGCACATCAGGTGAGCAACGGCCACTCCCCGGCGACCGGGAAGGCACGGCTGGACACCAGCGTCGCGCACAACGCGCGGGTCTGGAACCACTGGCTGGGCGGCAAGGACAACTACGAGGTCGACCAGCGGGTGGGCGAGCAGATCGCCGGGATGTTCCCGGTGATCCGTGCGGTGGCCCGCGCGGACCGGGACTTCCTGGGCCGCGCGGTGCGCTACCTGGCCGAGCGCGGGATCCGGCAGTTCCTCGACATCGGCACCGGGCTGCCCACGGCCGACAACACCCACGAGATAGCCCAGCGGGTCGCGCCCGAGTCGCGGATCGTGTACGTCGACAACGACCCGATCGTGCTGGTGCACGCCCGGTCGCTGCTGACCAGCTCGCCCGAGGGCGCCACCGACTACATCGACGCCGACGTGCGCGACCCGGACGTCATCGTGCGGGGCGCCGCCGCCACCCTCGACCTGGACCGCCCGGTCGCGGTGATGATGCTGGGCATCCTCAACTTCGTGCCGGACACCGGCCAGGCCCGGGAGGTCGTACGCCGGATCATGGCGGCCGTCCCCTCCGGCAGCCATCTGGTGCTCACCCATCCGACCTACGACGCCGAGGCGGGCGGTGCGGGCAACGTCGCCGCGATGGAGTTCTGGAACGCCCACGCCACTCCGCCGATCACCGCCCGGAGCCGCGACGAGATCGCCGGTTTCCTCGACGGCCTGGAGCCGGTCGAACCCGGACTGGTGCCGTGCTCGCGGTGGCGCTCCGGGCCGGAGGCCGCCGTGGTGCCGCAGTACGGCGCGGTGGCCGTGAAACCCTGACCCCGGCCCCGGCCGCCCCCCCGCCGGCCGGGCCCGTCGAGGAGGACGCATGACCACGCTCGCCGACCCCCGCCCCGGTGGCCGCCCCGGCGACCTGGAGCGGGCCTTCGCCCTCGGCACGGACCTGGCGGCCCGGGGCGTGCACGGCATCGTCCTGGCGTACGTGGACACGGCGGGCGTGTGCCGGGTCAAGACGATCCCGACGGCACGGCTGGAGGCGGCCGTGGCCTGGGGGGTCGGCATGTCGCCGGTGTTCGACACGTTCCTCGCCGACGACTCCGTCGTCACCACCGACGTCCTCGGCTCCCCCGACGGCGACCTGCGCCTCTACCCCGACCTCGACCACCTCGTGGCGCTGGCCGGGCAGCCCGGCTGGGCGTGGGCGCCGGTCGACCGGATCACCCAGGAGGGCGAGCGGCACCCCGGCTGCGCCCGGACCTTCCTGCGCCGGACCGTCGCGGACGCCGCCGGCCGCCACGGCCTCGCCTTCAAGGCGGCGATCGAGATCGAGTGGGCCGTGGGCTCGGATACGGCGCCCGCCGACGAGTTCGTCCCCGCGACCACCGGTCCGGCCTACGGCGCCGTCCGGCAGGTGGAGCTGAGCGACTACACCGCCGAGCTGCTGGCCGCGCTCGCCGCCCAGGGCGTGGACGTCGACCAGATCCATCCCGAGTACGCGCCCGGGCAGTTCGAGGTCTCGGTGGGCGCGCTGGACCCGGTGGCGGCGGCGGACCGCAGCGTGCTGGTACGGCAGACGATCCGGGCGGTGGCCCGGCGGCACCGGCTGCGGGTCTCCTTCGCGCCCGCCTATCTCCCCGAGGGGGTCGGCAACGGCGGCCATCTCCACCTGTCGTGCTGGCGCGACGGGGTGAACCTGCACTCCGGCGGCGAGGGCCCGTACGGCATGACGGCCACGGCCCGGTCGTTCCTGGCCGGGGTCCTCGCCCACCTGCCCGGCCTGACCGCGGTGACCGCGCCGAGCCCGGCCAGCTACCTGCGGCTCCAGCCCTCCCAGTGGGCGGGGGTGTTCACCGCCTGGGGCCGGGAGACCCGCGAGGCCGCCGTGCGGATCGTCACCGGCACCGCGGGCCGCCGGGACCAGGACGCCAACATGGAGGTCAAACCCGTCGACCTGGCCGCCAACCCGTATCTGGCGCTCGGCTGTGTGATCGCCGCGGGACTCGACGGCATCACGGCCGGGCATCCGCTGCCCGGGGAGGTCACCGGCGACCCGGCCCGCTACGGCCCCGAGGAGGCGGCGGCCCTGGGCGTACGGCGGCTGCCGCGGTCGCTGCCACAGGCCGTCGAGGAGTTCCGCGCCGATCCGGTGCTGCGGGCCGCGCTGGGCCCGGTCCTCGCGGACGCGGTGAGCGCCGTACGGCTCGGCGAGGCGGCGGCCGTCGAGGGACTCGCCCCCACCGCGCTGGCCGCGGCCTACCGGTGGGCGTACTGACCGTGGCCGCACCGGGACCGGTCCACGAGGCCCTCGCCGCGCTGCCGCTGGTGGACCACCACTGCCACGGCGCGGTGACCGCCGATCTGGCCGCCGGGGAGTTCGCGTCCCTGCTCACCGAGGGCGCGGCCTGGCCGGGCGTCTCCCCCTTCGACACCCCCGCCGGCGTGGCCGTGCGCCGCCACTGCGCTCCCCTGCTGGACCTGCCCCGGCACGCCCCGCCCGCCGACTACGTCGCCCGGCGCGCGGAGCTGGGCTGGCGGGAGGTCAACCGGCGCTTCCTGGCGGCGTCCGGGGCCGGGGTGTTCTGCGTGGACACCGGTTTCGCCCCGCACCCGGTCACCACCCCCGCCGAGCTGGCCGCGGCGGCCGGCGCCACCGCCTGCGAGGTCGTCCGGCTGGAGCGGGTCGCCGAGGCGGTGGCCGCGCGGGGTGTGGCGGCGGGCGCGTACGCGGCGGCGTTCCGCGCCGCCGCCGAGGAGGCCGTTCGGCGGCCCGGTGTGGTGGCGGTGAAGTCGGTCGCGGCCTACCGCACGGGCTTCGCCCTGGACCCCGGGCGCCCCACGGACACCGAGGTGACCCGGGCGGCCGGGAGCTGGCTGGCGCGCGGCGGACGCCTCGCCGACCCGGTGCTGGTACGGCACCTGCTGTGGACCGCCGTCGAGCTGGGGCTGCCGCTGCAGCTGCACACCGGCTTCGGCGACGCGGACCTGCGGCTGCACCGCGCCGACCCGGCCCTGCTCACCGACTGGCTGCACCGCACGGCCGGCACGGTGCCGGTCCTGCTGCTGCACTGCTGGCCGTACCACCGCCAGGCGGCGTACCTGGCCGCGGTGTTCGAGCGGGTGTACCTGGACGTCGGTCTCGCCCTGCACCACACCGGCCCGGCCCGCTGCCGGGCGGTGCTCGAAGAGGCCCTGGAGGTGACCCCGTTCCGCAAACTGCTGTACAGCTCCGACGCCTACGGTGTGGCCGAGTTCCACCACCTGGGCGCCCTGTGCTTCCGCCGGGGCCTCGCCGGTCTGCTCCAGGACCGGGTGGACGCCGACGAGCTGAGTCTGGCCGACGCCCTGCGGATCGCCGACTGGACGGGCCGTGACAACGCCCGCCGGCTGTACGGACCGCCCGTATCCGAACCGGCCCGCGATCCCGGCGGGCGCCCCACCCGGAAAGTATGATCAAGCAATGTCTGACATGACCGAGACCACGCCCGGCTGGCTGACCACGGACGAGCTGGAGATGGCCAGGGCCCGGATGCCGATCCTGTACGTCGAGGCCGTGCCCGTGCGCGTGGACGACAGCGGTGAGGTCACCAGCATCGGGCTGCTGCTGCGGATCGGCCCGGACGGCACGGTCAGCCGGGCGCTGGTCTCCGGCCGGGTGCTGCACCACGAGCGGGTTCGCGACGCGCTGCTGCGCCACCTGGAGAAGGACCTCGGGCCGGTCGCCCTGCCCCGCGTCCCCACGTCCCTGCAGCCGTTCACCGTCGCGGAGTACTTCCCGACGGCGGGCATCACGCCGTACCACGATCCGCGCCAGCACGCGGTGTCCCTGGCCTACATCGTGCCGGTGACCGGCGACTGCCGCCCCCGCCAGGACGCCCTGGACCTCGTCTGGTTCAGTCCCCAGGAGGCCGCCTCCCCGGCCGTCCAGAGCGAGATGCCGGGCGGCCACGGGGTCCTGCTGAAGCAGGCGCTGGCGCACGTGGGGGTGGTGTCCTGACCTCGGGCCGGCGGGCGGCGGTGCCCGTGACCGGGCGGCGGCACGGGCGCGGAGGACCTCAGCACCCGCCGGTGAGGTCCACGACCATCCAGGGCGCCGGTCCGGTGCCCTCGTGCCAGGCCCGCAGGGCCGGCCGGTCGAAGCACACGATCCCGCACTGTTCGGCGTACTCGGCGGCCGGCGCGGTGAAGTCGCTGGTGGTGACGAGGGCCGCGACATCGGCCTCGTGCACGGTGTAACAGGTGCCGCCGAAGCGCTGCAGGTCCTGGGAGCCGACCCGGTGCCCGTCGCCGTAGCGCTTGCACTGGATGACGATCCGCCGCCCGTCGGGCGCCACGGCCAGCACGTCGGCGCCCAAGTCCCCGGCGCCGCCGACGACTTCGACGCCGGTGCAGCCGTCCCGTTCGCACAGGACGGCCACCGCCTGCTCGAACTCGTCGGCGTCCAGGGTGTCGTAGTCGTACGCGGGGACGCCGGCGGGGTACCGGTCGTCGGCGGCCGGGACGGCCGGCGCGGGCGCCTCCCACTCCTCCAGCGCCGTGTGCACGCCTTCCTGCAGCGCCGCGGCGGCCCGGCGCGCGGTCCGGGCGCCGGAGAGTCGGTGCCGCCGGCGCCCCCACGCGAGGACGGCGGCGAGACCGACCAGACACAGGACGGCCACCCAGGCGGGGCGCCGTTCGGCGGTTCCGGCCAGCGTGCGGACGGCGAAACCGAGGACACACACGGCGAGGGCGAGCAGCACGAAGAACAGGGCGGTCGCGCGGAGGTCGAACGACCGGCGGCCGGTGCGTGGTCGTATGCGGCGTGCGGGCATGGTCACGAGGTGACGCCCCCTTCCCCTGACGGAACATGAAGATCACTTCCGTCTGCCCGCAAAGCGCGCTTCCCACAACACCGGGCGCGTCGTGCCGGGTTCACCGTACGGACGGGGGCCGGTCCCGGACACTTCCGGGACCGGCCCCGCACCGCCACCGGGGCGGAACGCCCGCCCGTCGCCCGCGGGCGGCGGTCAGTGCGTCCGCTGCTGCGCCGGCGGGTGGACGGCGGGCGGCGCGGCGTGCCGCGCGGGAGCCTTCTCGGGCGCCTTCAGCCGGCCGCCGCGGAACCCGGCGGGCGAGGCCTGCTCGGAGCCCGACCAGACGCCGCCGCCGCGCCACGCGGAGCCGTCCCAGACGTAGGCCGAGGCGAGGGTCCCGTAGTAGCCCTGCCCGCAGGACTGCCACCCGCCCCAGTCGTAGACCAGTTCCGGCCCGTACGGTCCGGGGAACTCGCCGCCCGTCTGGCCCGTGGCGCCGTACTTCCAGTCGCTGGTGCGGCACACCGCCCAGGCGGAGCCGTTCCACCGGTAGACGGTGACCCGCGTGGCGGCCCAGCCGTCGGGCCGGGACAGGCCGGTTCCGCACCCTTGGGTGAGCGCGTAGGTGTGGGAGTACGCGAGGTTGCCGGACAGCGTGCCGGGCCGCAGGTGGTCGATTCCCGCGTCCCCGCGGACGCACAGGCCGGAACCGTTGTACACGGTCACCATCCTGGCCCAGGTGTACGCGTTCGCCGGCTGCGTCCAGACGGCGGCCATCAGCAAGGTGACGGCCGCGCACCACACGGCTTTCAGAGTCAGGCGGAGTGCTGCCATGGTCCCTCCGTTTGTCGATTCGCCGGTGCACCGGGCCCCGTGGGCGCGATCGGTGCGGAGCCGGACGGCGCGATCGGTGCCGGCGGCCGGTCGGAACAGGGGCGGCCGGCGGGATGCGCTGGGATGCGTGACGTGGCCGGCGTACTCACGGCCCCACGGGACGGGGTGCTGTGCCGGGACCGCGAACCAGCCGGCCCCGGGAGGGTGGGCCTCCCTCGGCTCACCGCCTCCCACCATAGGTGATCCGGTCACCGCACGCCTGTCGGCGGCCACGCGGCTGCGGACCCGAGGAGGTCTCGACCGGGAGCGCGAAGGGGCGGGACGGCCGGTGAAGGGGCCTGCGGCGGGCGGCGCGACGCGTTGATCCCCGGCCGACGCGGGCAGCGCGCGGGCGGGTTGACGCGCGCCCGCCGTGATGCCCCTCCGAACCGGCCCCGGGGCGACCGGATACAGTGCGCGGGACGGCAGCCCGGCCGGGGAGGGGAAGCGTGACCGATACCAGCGACACCCGGCCCGCGGAGGGCGAGGCGCGAGCGCCGGGGCAGGGCCGGCTGCGCCTTCTGATGCGGTACGTCCCTCTGATCGCACCCGTCCTCCTGTGGGCCGTGCCCTGCTGGGTACTGCTGCACGGCGGGCAGCACTGGCCGCTGCCCGTCGTCCTGGCCGGCACCGCCCTGTTCGCCCTCGGTCTCGTCGGCATGCCGCTCGCGATGGCGCGCGGCCACGGACGGCGCCGGCAGGACCGGGCGGCGATCATCGGCGACACCCTGCTGGGCACCGGCTGGATCCTGTTCACCTGGTCCGTTCTGCTCGGGGTCCTCTTGAGGCTCGTCCTGACCGTCGCCGGTGTCGGCGAGGGCCAGGACCGGGCCCGGACCGTCACCTGGGCCGTCCTCGGTGTCACCGCCGTGCTGCTCGGCTGGGGGTACGCCGAGGCCCGCCGCGTGCCACGCGTGCGCCGGCTCGACGTGCGGCTCCCGCGGCTGGGTCCCGGGCTGGACGGCCTGCGCGTCGTCCTCGTCACCGACACCCACTACGGCCCGCTGGACCGCGCCCGCTGGTCGGCACGCGTGTGCGAGACGGTGAACGCCTTGGAAGCGGACCTGGTCTGCCACACCGGCGACATCGCGGACGGCACGGCCGAACGCCGGCGCGCCCAAGCCGTCCCGCTCGGTACCGTGCGGGCCACCCGCGCCCGGGTCTACGTCACCGGCAACCACGAGTACTACAGCGAGGCCCAGGGCTGGGTCGACCTGATGGACGAACTGGGCTGGGAGCCGCTGCGCAACCGCCATCTGCTGCTCGAACGCGGCGGCGACACCCTCGTGGTCGCCGGCGTGGACGACGTCACCTCCGCGTCCTCCGGCCTGGCGGGCCACCGCGCCGACCTCGCCGGCGCCTTGCACGGCACCGACCCCGCCCTCCCCGTCCTGCTCCTCGCGCACCAGCCCAAGTTCGTCGACCGGGCGGCAGCCGCCGGCGTCGACCTCCAGCTCTCCGGCCACACCCACGGGGGCCAGATCTGGCCCTTCCACCACCTCGTCCGCCTCGACCAGCCCGCCCTCGCCGGCCTCAGCCACCACGGCCCCCGCACCCTCCTCTACACCAGCCGCGGCACCGGCTTCTGGGGGCCGCCGTTCCGCGTCTTCGCCCCCAGCGAGATCACCCTGCTCGTCCTCCGCTCCCCGAACCCGCCCCCCGCTCCGTAGCGGGGGCGGGCGCGCTCCCGCATCCGCTCGGCGCGGTACGTCCGTGATCCGTCGTCCGGCGGGGCTCCCGGTTCGTCAGGAAGCCGTCAACTCCGTCCTCCCCGACGCTACTTCGATGGGACGACGGCCAGAGGCGGTGTCGCCGGAGTGACGGGGCCCTGGTTAGCCTGTTCCCGAAGAGGAAAGACGGGGATCGTGCCGGCGTGTGGTGCGGAGGGGGAACCGACGCATCGCACGGCCCCGTGGACACTCGAAGGGACTACTGGACACATGACTCGTATCGCCATCAACGGGTTCGGCCGCATCGGCCGCAATGTGCTGCGTGTCTTACTCGAACGTGACAGCTCGCTCGAAGTCGTCGGCGTCAACGACCTGACCGATCCCGCCAGTCTGGCCCGGCTGCTCCGGTTCGACTCGACGGCGGGCCGGCTCGGCCGCCCGGTGGAGGTCGACGGCGACACCCTCGTGGTGGACGGCCGCCGTATCAAGGTGCTGGCCGAGCGGGAGCCGGCGAACCTGCCGTGGGGCGAGCTGGGCGCCGAGATCGTGCTGGAGTCGACCGGCCGGTTCACCGCCGCGAAGGCGGCGAGCGCCCATCTCGACGCGGGCGCGAAGAAGGTTCTGGTGAGCGCGCCGTCGGACGGCGCCGACGTCACGATCGCGTACGGCGTCAACAGCGACGCGTACGACCCGTCCGCGCACACGATCGTCTCGAACGCCTCCTGCACCACGAACGCGCTGGCGCCGCTGGCCTCGGTCCTGGACGACCTGGCCGGCATCGAGCACGGCTTCATGACCACCGTGCACGCCTACACCCAGGAGCAGAACCTCCAGGACGGCCCGCACCGCGACGCCCGCCGCGCCCGTGCCGCCGCCGTGAACATCGCGCCGACGACGACGGGCGCGGCCAAGGCGATCGGCCGCGTACTGCCGGGCCTGGACGGCAGGTTGTCGGGTGACTCGATCCGCGTCCCGGTCCCGGTGGGCTCGATCGTCGAGCTCAACACGCACGTGCGCCGCGACGTGACGCGCGACGAGGTGCTGGAGGCCTACCGCGCCGCGGCGCAGGGCCGGCTCGCGGGCATCCTCGAATACTCCGAGGACGAGCTGGTGTCGTCCGACATCACCGGCAACCCGGCCTCGTCCGTCTTCGATTCCGCCCTCACCCGCGTCGACGGGCGTTACGTCAAGGTCGTCGCCTGGTACGACAACGAGTGGGGCTTCTCCCACCGCGTGGTGGACACGCTGGAACTCCTCGCCGGGAGCTGACCGGGTAACGGGTGTCTCCGGGACGGCGGCGCCGTCCCGGAGACACCCGTTCTCACGCGAGGAACTCCGTGATGAGCTTGCGCAGCTCCGCGGGCTTCTCGATCGCCGCCGCGTGGCCCGAGTCGATCTCGACGTATTCGCTGCCCGGTATGGCGGCGTGGAACTGCCGTGCGTAACGCACGGGCACCAACTGGTCGTGCTTCATCCCGACGACCAGTGTGGGCGCCTTGATCCGGCCCACGTAGTCGCTGATGTCCACCCGTCCCACCAGGTCGATCAGTGCGACCATTCCCTCGGTCGGCATCAGCCCGGCACGCAGCCGCAGGCGGTCGCCCGCGCTCATGGAGTCCAGGAAGCCGTCCGACAGCACATGCAGGAGCGTGTACTCGGCGAAGGCGTTCGCGTCCAGTTCGGCGAGCCGGCGCCAGGTCCGCATCAGCAACCGCTGCCAGGGCTGGCGGTAGTGCACGAAGCCGCCCAGGACCACCATGCGGCGGACGAGGTCCGGCTCCTTGCCGGCCGCCGCCGCGGCGACGACGGCCCCGGTGGAGATGCCGAAGAGGTCCACCGGGCCTTTCGCGGCGGCCTTCACCACCCCGAGCACCTGATCGGCCAGCAGGTCGATGTCCACCTCACCGTCGGGCAGCGGCGTGAGGTCGCTGCCCGAGTAGCCGGGCACGATCACGGTCCGGTGCGGTGTGAACTCGTCCAGGAGGGTGGCGAAGCTGGTCTCCGGATGCCCGGTGCCTCCATGGAGGAGGACGATCTCCGGCCCCTGGCCCTCTTGGTAGTAGCCCACGGGTATGCCGGCGACATCGACGCTGTGCTTCGACATGCTGACCATGCGTTTGCGTCCCGTTCTCTCGAAGGTGTGGTGCCGGGCGGGTCACTTCGCGGTGGCGGGCAGTTCGCCCGGCTCGTCGACGGCCTCCCCGCCTTCCCGCAGCAGCCAGGTCAGGAGGGCCGCGCAGGCCGCGAAGCCCGCCGCGACGGGCAGCACCAGAGCCGCGGAGCGGGTGAGGATGACGGCTCCGAGGGCGCTGGAGAGGAAGTTGCCGAGGTACGCGGCGGATGTGTTCAGCGACGTCACGACCGAGGCGCCGCCGGGCGGGGCGTAGGTGATGATCCGGTGCTGCTGCGGCCCGATGACCGAGTACGACACCACACCGCTGAGCGCCGTGGCGATCGCCACGAGCACGAAGGTCTCCCGGATCGGAAGCATGATCAGGAACACCGCGGTGACACCCACCGTGGCGCCGACGACGACCCGCCGCGGGTCGTACCGGTCGGCCAGCGTGCCGGCCGCCAGGTTGCCGCCGGTCGCGGCGACGCCGAACACCAGCAGCAGCAGCGCGAGCCGGGCTTGCTCACCGTCGACGGCCGGCGCGAAGACCGCGCTCATGTAGGTGAAGGGCAGGAAGATGCCGGTGAACGCCAGCAGGGTGACCACCAGGATCCGCAGGACCCGCCGGTCGGTCAGCGGCGCGATGCGCTGCCGCAGCGTCGCGCCCTGGTCGAGCCGGACGGGCGGCAGCAGGACGGCGACGACGGTCGCCACCACGGCGGCGACCGCGGCGACGAACCAGATCGCGGCCTGCCAGCCCCATGCCCCGCCGATGAGGGTGCCCAGCGGAGCACCCAGCACCAGGGCCAGCGTCGCTCCGGCGGTCACCATGGCGATCGCCCTGCCCCGCCGTTCCTCACCGGCGAGATACGCGGCCGTGGCCACGGCACTGGCCATGAACAGTGCCGCGCCGGCCCCCGCCAGCACACGTGACACCAGGACCAGCCCGTACTGGTGCGCCGACGCGGTCACCGCGTTGCCCACCGCAAGCAGGGCGACTCCGGTCACGAGGACCCGGCGCCGTGACCACGTGCCCGTGAACGCCGCGAGAACGGGTCCCAGGATCGCGTACGCGAGGGAGAACAAACTCACCAACTGGCCGGCAGCACCAGTGCTGACGTGCAAGGTCGTACGGATTTCGGGCAAGAGGCCGACGATGATGAATCCGTCGGTTCCGACCACGAACGCGCCGAGCGCCAGAATCGCGGTCGGCACACGCCAGTGAGCGGTGCCTGCGGACGTGTCGTTTTCCGCCACCGTGAGCGATCTCCAAACCGGTTGTCATGATTGCCGTTGTTCCGGATGTTGCGACGGACGTGCCTCGGGCCGCGTCGGCCTGACGCGGCACGGGACACCGCGCGTCGGCGGTGCCCGCGCCGGCGTCCGCGAGCGGCTCGGCCGGCGGGGGCGGGACGCCGGCGAGGACGGACCCCCGCACACCGCGGCGGCGAGCGTCCCATCGGTGCGCGTGCCGGGTTCCCGGTCGCCCACCGGCGGCGCGTTCATCCTCGCCTGTCCTCTTCGCCTCGCCGTTTCGCCGTAACTACCGTTCTTTCAACGGTAGTTGTACCTATGCTGCCGTAACGGCGCTGATCAACCAGTTCCGGGGTACCCCGCGCACCTCGCGGGGAGGGACGGCGTACGGCCAGCGTCCCTCGCCGGCGCCCGGTTCACCCGGCTGCTTGAGGTCGCGCACCGTCCAGCCGAGCCGGCCGAGGAACTCCTCCGGCTCGTCCGTGCCGAACCGCCACGGCGTGCCGTCCTCGCGCAGGGAGCGCAGGAACGGCTGGGTCATCGGGTGGCGCAGCAGGGTCGCGCTGGTCATGTCGACGATCAGCCAGCTCTCGGCCGGGCAGGCGCCGGCCACCGTTTCGAGCAGCCGCGCGACCTGCTCCTCGGTGAGGAAGAAGACCAGCCCCTCGGCGACCCACACGGTGGGCTGGGCGGGGTCGAACCCGGCCGACTTCAGCGCCTCCAGCCAGTCCTCGGCCAGGTCGGCCCGGACGGGCACCGTCGGCACCCTCGGCGCGGCCGCGAGCGCGGCGAGGCGCCGCTGCTTCTCGTCCAGCAGCGGGCCGTGGTCGACCTCGTAGACGGCGGCGCCGTCGGGCCAGTCGAGCCGGTGGGTGCGTACGTCCATGCCGTTGGCCAGCAGGACGACCTGCCGGATTCCGGACCGGCCGAGGACGCGGGTGAGCGCGTCGTCCATGTAGCGGGTGCGCACGGCGATGAAGTCGCTCACCCCCGCGCCCCGGTACCGGTCGAGCAGCTCGAACCCCCGGGGTTCGGCCAGGGGCCGGGCGTAGTCGTCGCGGAACAGGCCGTCCGGGCGTTCGCTCTCCAGCGCGCGTGCGGCCGCGGTCCACTGGGCGGTGTAGGAGATGTCGTCCACGCGGATGTCTTCCTCTTGTCGCTCAGGCGGACAGGAAACGCTTCTCGATGGTGGCGAGGGTGCGCACGTCGTTGATGTCCAGGGAGTCCATGTCGATCTCCACGCCGCTGGTCTCCTCGATCAGGAAGACGAACTCGACGAAGGAGAGCGAGTCCACCAGACGGTTCTCTATCAGGTCCTCGTCGAGGTCTATGTCGGTCCTGTCCTCGTGTCTGGCCAGGATCCAGTTCTTGATGACGGCGATCCCCGCTGCCTGCGACTCGGTCACAGTGACACCTTCCTCGTGTGTGGCCTCATGTCTGGACGGCCGCCGCGACCGCCACGGCGTACGCGCCGTCGTGGGCGAGGCTGACCGATATCTCGGGATGCATCCGGGCGGCCTCGGCGAGTTCCGCGGCCACCCCGTGGAGGTGTACGACCGGCCAGGTGCCCGCGCCGCTCTCCACCCGGATGGAGCGCCACGGCACCGGCCTGTCCCGTACGTGGAAGAGCTTGAACACCGCTTCCTTGACCGCCAGGAGACCGGCCACGGAGCTGGGATCCAGGCGGCCCTGCCGGGTGCAGGCCGCGATCTCCTCCGGCAGGAGCATGCGGCTCAGCACCGCCCGGTGTTCCGGGGTGACGAGTTCCTCGGCGCGGGAGAGCGGCACGATGTCCACCCCCACGCGCGGCGCGCTAGGCGGAGCCGGCCGCATGGAGCGCCTGTTCGACTCGTTCGCAGGCCCGTTCGGCGGTGCCGTAGCGGTCGGTCAGGACCCCCACCCACCGCTCCAGTCCGAAGGCGACACAGCCGGTGAACGCGACCGTGTCGTCCTCGCCCACGGTGATCCGGCACCGCTCGCCGAAGAAGTTCCGGTGCGTGTTGACCGAGGCGATGGCGACGCCGTCGACCTGGAACTCGTACTTCACCGGTTCCAGGCGCTGGAGCAGCGCGCGCGCCCCGCCCTGGAAGAACGGATCGGTGGCGGCCTGCACCTCGACGTCGAGCGACAGCCGGCCGAGGAACTCCTCGATCCGCTCCCGGAACCGGGCGATCACGGCCTGGGTGTGCTCGAACGACCCGATCGCGACGATCTCCCGCATCTGGAAGCTGAGCAGCCGGCGCAGCCCCTCGAACCGGCTCTCGTTGCGGAAGCACCGGTTGACGAGTGTCACCAGGGTGTCCGGGGCCACCCGCGTGTCCTGGTACAGCAGATACGCGGCGAAGCAGGTCGCGGTGGACAGGCCGAGGTGCTGTTCGGCCACCTGCTCCGGCGTGAACCGTCCCTTGGCCGGCCCGGAGGCGGGCGTCCGGAGCCCGCCGGCGACGAGGGCGAGATGGGGGAAGTTGACGTACAGGTCCAGGTTCGCCAGCTCGTCCACCGGATAGAGGGGCGGTGCGGAGATCTCACCGGCGCCGGCGTCGGTCCCCCAGCTGCGGAACGTGTCGTCCAGGAGCCGGAGCAACGCCGTCTCCGAGGGGCCGAGGATGGCGAGGCCCCCGGCGATCCGGCTGCTTCCCTGAAGGGTCACCGCGCTGCCCTCCCCGACGGCTCGGCGGACTGTGCGTCGTCCGCGACCAGGCCCAGCCTGGTCAGGTACGGAAGCGTCTTGCGGAACACCTGGGCCTCGAACTCGCGGCGCCTGGGCCCTTCGAGCAGCCGCCGCCGGACCGCGAGGGGGTTCGGGATGCCGGCGTCCCGGTAGACCTGGGGGTTGTACAGCGACTCGAAGCTGTAGGTCATGTAGCGCTTGATGTAGCCGCTCACCTGCTCCAGTTCCTCCGGGGTCGCCCGGGTGCGGAAGCTCTCGAACAGCGCCTTGACCAGTTCCCGGCCGAACGCGATGTGCCGGGACTCGTCCTGGTGGTGGATGCGGTTGAGCTGCCGGATGGTGTCGTGCAGCCGCTCGTCCGCCCCCATCCGCATGTTGAAGTGATCGACCAGTTCCTCGAAGATGAGGATGCGCGCGAAGACGAGCAGGCTCGCCGCGTTGTCCGCCGGGATGGTCTCCGCCCCGCCGCGTATCTGCTTGTAGATCTTCCGGCCGTACCGCTCGCAGAATTCCGCGAAGAACCACATGTGTTCGTTCTCCTCACCGATGAAGTGGTGGAAGAACTCGGAGGATCTGGCGAAGTCGGGGGTGTGGATGCGCTTGGTGACCTCGATCAGCAGTTCGCGGATGCCGTGGACGTTCAGGCTGTAGAAGTTGACGCTCTCGAACTTCGACAGCGCGTAGAGCTGCTCCTGCGTCAGCTCTCCGGCGACCTCCGTGCCGAACGTCGTGGTCAGTTCGGGGCTCATCCACCACATGTTCTCGGGCAGTGTGTCCGGCCACTGGAACATCTGGTACGGGTTGTAGTAGTCCTCGATCGACTTGGCGCTCAGCCGGTCGAGAATGTCGAGGAGACGCGGATTTTCTTCTATGAGGGTGTCCGTCATGACAAGAACCCCATTCGTCGCTGGGTGAATTGCTCTCGCGTGCCTCAGCGGGCCCGGCGCAGCGACTCGACGGCTGTCCGGGCGAGCCGGGCCGAACGGTCGTCCGTCGGTGTGTACTGGTCGAGCCGGTGGTTGAGCTGCGCGGACGTGTAGGCGAAGGCCAGACCGTCTTCCGGGACGGCGAAGACCAGTGCGCAGTCCTGCCCGTAGTGGCCGAACGAGGCGACGTCCAGGCCGGCTTGAGGAAGGTTGTGGTCGGGCAGCATGAACCCTTCCGCGTAGGCGCGTTCCCGGGCGAACACCCGGTCGGTGCCCCGCTTGCGCAGCCGGCGGGCCCGCTCCAGGGTCTGTGGCTTCCACAGGCGTACGCCGTCGACGGAACCGAGTGTCGCGGCGAAGATCCTGGCCAGCGGCCGGGCGGTGGAGACGGCGTTGCAGCCGGGAACCTCCGCGCCGAGATACCGCAGGGTTCTCTCGGCGTTCAGCAGGTTCGGATTCATCTGGGACCTGCTCAGCAGGGAGGACTTGTCTCCCAGCAGGTGCAGGATCTCGGTAGCCGTTCCGCTGCCCGCCGGGCGGGACTCCTGGAAGGGCACGAAACGGGCGAAGTCCTCGGCGTCGATGCCGATGCGCACCTCGGCGCCGAGCGGCTTGCGGAACTCGTCCCGGAAGAGTTCGTCCACCGACTTACCCGTCGCCCGCCGCAGGTATTCGCCGACGCCCCAGCCGAAGGTCAGATCGTGGTAGCCGTGATCGGTTCCCGGTTCCCAGTAAGGGTGCTGGGCGGCGAGTGCCTCGACGGCCGGGTACCAGTCGAGCACGTCGTCGACGGAGAGCCGCCGGTCGACGCCGACCAGCCCGGCCTGGTGGCTGAGGAAGGTGGCCAGGGTGATGGATTCCTTCCCGGCCGCGGCGAATTCCGGCCAGACCTCGGCCATGGGACGATCCATGTCGATGACGCCCCGCTCGTGCAGCGCGTGGGCGACGACCGACAGCAGGGCCTTGCCGACCGAGCGCAGGTTCTGCAACCGGTCCGGCTCCTGCCCCAGGGAACGCAGGGCGACCCGCTCCTCGCCGTCCACGTAGACGCACAGTTCGGCGTTGGAGTCGGCCCCTTCCCGGTGGATCCGGTCGAACTCCTGCGCCAGGGGCAGGAATTCCTCCGCCACCGTACCGGTGACGTGTTCCGCGTACACGGCGTCATGGCCGTCGCGTGGTCCCACCGTGATCGTCATGTCAGTCCCGAATCTCCGTCATCCGCTTCTCGATGTCGGCGGCCAGCTCGCTCAGGGTCGGCCTGTCGAAGCAGATCGAGGCCGGCAGCGGCACGCCGAGGAGGCGCTGGAGCCTGTTCCTGATGGTGAGCGCGTTGAGCGAGTCCATGCCGGCCTCGGTCAGGTCGAGCCGGTCCAGTTCCTCGTCGGCGTAGCCCAGTACCCGGGAGACCACGTCCCGGCAGCAGGCCGTGATGTCGGCCGGGGACGCCGGTGCCGGACGGTCCGTGCCGGCGGGCGGCGGGGCGGCCGCGCCGCCGGCCACCGGGCCGAGGACGGGGTTCGAGGCCAGGTGGTGGTCCGGGTCGAGGTCGTCCCAGTGCGTGGGCAGGATGGCGACCTGTCCCGCCGGCCAGCCCTCGATCGCGGTGCGGACCGCGGGGCGGCCCTCCGCACTGGAGATGGTGCCGATGCCCTGTTCCTCCAGCCCGCGCAGGAATGCCTCGTTGCCGGCGAGGTACCCGACGTCCGACCAGGACCCGAGGTCCAGGGAGAGGCCGGCCAGCCCGACGGCCCGGCGGTGGGCCGCGAGCGCGTCGAGGAACGTGCTGGCCGCGGCGTGGCCGGCCTGCCCGGGGTTGCCGAACAGGCCGCCGTAGGACGAGGTCAGCACGAACAGGTCGAGGTGGGGCGCCTGCTCGGTGGCGCACTGGTGGAGGTTCCACGCGCCCTGCGCCTTCGGTGCCAGCACGCGGGCCATCCGGCTCCAGTCCGTCCGGTCGATGATGGCGTCGTCGATGATGCCCGCGGCGTGGACGACGCCGCGCACGACCCGGTCCCCGCTGCCGTAGTCGGTGAAGAGCCGGGCGACCTGCCGCCGCGAGCTGACGTCGACCGTCTCCGTCCGGATGTCCGCGCCGAACCTCTCGCGCAGTTGCCGCACCTGTGCGGCGCGGTCGGGTCCGGGGACGCTGCGACCGCACAGGACCAGCTTCCTCGCGCCCAGTTCCAGCAGCGCGTGCGCGCACTCCAGGCCGACCCCGGACAGGCCCCCGGTGACGATGTACCAGCCGTCGGATGAGACGCGGACGCGCCCGCCTCCGGCCGGAACGCGCGCGGGGCGGAGCCGGGGGAGCAGGACGCGGTCGCCGCGCAGCGCCAGCTCGCTGTCGCCGCCGTCCGCCGCGCCGATGGCCGCCGCCAGCCGTGCCGCCGTCGTGGCCCACCGGTGTTTGGTGTCGGCGGCGCCGAGGTCGACGAGGACGTGGCGCATGGTCGAGAACTCCGTCCGCGCGGTCCGCGCGACACCGACGACGGCTCCCTGCGCCGGGATCACGTCGTCCGAGGTGAGGACCCGGTGCGCGCCCGAGGTGACCGTGCAGACGGTGACCTCGGGCAGGTTCGCCGCGGACACCGCCTGGAAGGTCCGCAACGTGGCCAGGCCGCCGGCGGCGGCCACGTCGTCGGACACCGACTCCGTGGCGAGCGGCAGGCCACCGAGGTCGGCGTACCGCTTGCGCAGGGCCGGTACGGCGTTGACGACCGTGGTGGGCCTGAAGCCGGCCATCGCCCGCGCGGCGTCGGCCACCGCCTCCGGCCGGTCCGGCAGGACGTGGACCAGCACCCGGGCGCCGAGCCGCTCCAGCTCCCGGGTCAGTTCCGCGACGGGGGTGGCCGACGGCACGAGGAGCATGCACCGCTCGTCCGCCAGGAGCCGGGCGGTGGGCTCCGGCTCGGCCGGTGGGGCGTCGGCCCAGGTGACCACGTAGGGGCCTACGCCGCTCTCCCCCGGCTGCTCGTCCGGTGCAGCCGTGTCGACGGCTCCCATGGAGTCGCTGTCGACGCGTTCGGCCGATGTCTCGCCGGCCGGCCGGGCCGGGGCGACCCAGTGGCGACCGCGCTGGAACGGGTAGGTGGGCAGGCCGACCGTGCGGCCGCCCGGAGTCACGGCCGCCCAGTCAACCGCCACGCCGGCCGTGTACGCCCCGGCCAGTGCCAGCCGGGTGGAGGCGATGTCGTCGCGCTCCCAGCGCAGTGTCTCCAGGCACACCGGCTCGTTCTCGCCGCCGTCGCCCAGTGTCAGCTGGGCCAGGTTGGCGACCGTGTTGGACAGGCCGATCTCCAGGAACACGCCGGAGCCGCCGGAGGCGGCGGCGCGGACCGCTTCGAGGAACCGCACCGGCTCCCTGAGCTGCCGCCGCCAGTACCCGGGCGTGGCGATCTCCTCGCCGATCGGTGCTCCGGTCAGCGTGGAGATGATCGGCCGCGTCGGCGGGCGCATCTCGACCGACTCCAGGACGGCCGTGTAGTCGTCCAGGACGGCGTCGATGTGTGCCGAGTGCCCGGCCCGGCTGATCCGCAGTCTCTTGCAGGTGATGCCGCGTCGGCCGGCGGCGGCGAGGACGCGGTCCAGGGCGTCCCGGTCACCGGAGATCACGGTGCGGTGGGGGGCGTTGACCGCCGCGATCCCGACCCGGTCCTGGCCCCGGAGCAGGTCGAGCACGTCACGCTCGCCGGTGAAGACGGCCGCCATGGCACCGGACTCGGGCAGGGTGCCGAGCAGCTTCGCGCGTTCGCACACGAGGTACAGCCCGGTTTCGAAGTCGAACACTCCGGCACTGTGGGCGGCGGCGTACTCCCCCAGGCTGTGGCCGATGTGCGTGTCCGGTGTGACTCCCCACGCGCGCCACAGGCGTGCGAGCGCCACCTGGAGGACGTAGACGACCGGCTGGGCCATGCGGATGTCGGTGATGGGCATGCCGCGGCGGGCGCTGTCCTGGTAGAGGAACTCCGAGACGCGGTGGCCGGTGTGCTTGTGGAAGTCCGGGTCGACGCCGTCGAGGAACTCCCGGAAGACGGGTTCGGTCAGATACAGGTCGCGGCACGCCTCCAGGTACTCGGCCCCCTGCCCCGAGAACAGCATGGTCAGCCGGGGCGGCGTCCCGGGCGCCCGCCCGGAGACGAGGCCGATCTCGCCCTCGAACCTGTCGGAGGCGTCCGTCTCGCCGTCCGCCACGGCCTCCAGGAGCGCGGCGAGCGTCTTGCGGTCCGAACCGACGACGGCCGCCCGGTGGGCGAAGTGCCGGCGCCCCTCCCCGAGGGTGAACGCCGCGTCGGCGACCCGCGGGGCCGCGTCGTCCAGCAGCGTCCTGCCGACGCGTGCCGCCAGGTCGCGGAGCGCGGACTCGGTGCGTCCGGACAGCGGGAGCACATGGACGCCGGGCGCCGTGTCGCGGTCGGCGGTGTCCCGGCCGGCGAGCGCGGCCGGCGCCTCCTCCAGGATCGCGTGCGCGTTGGTGCCGCCGAGCCCGAAGGCGCTGACTCCGGCGCGGCGCGGTCCGTCGTGGACCTCCCAGTCCGTGGTCTTCGCCTGTACGTAGAACGGTGATCCGGCGAAGTCGATCGCCGGGTTGGGCTCCTGGAAGTGCAAGGAGGCGGGCAGCTTGCGGTGCCACAGGGAGAGGGCGACCTTGATGAGCCCGGCGATGCCGCCGGCCCAGCTCAGGTGCCCGATGTTCGTCTTGACCGAGCCCAGGGCGCAGGAGCCGGGCGGCACCCCGTCAAAGGCCTCGGTGAGGGCCGCGACCTCGATGGGGTCGCCGGTCGGTGTCGCGGTGCCGTGGGCCTCGACGTACGAGATCGAGGCGGGATCGACGTCGGCGGCGGCGAGCGCCTGCCGGATCACGGCCGCCTGGCCGGCCACACTCGGCGTGCTGAAACCGGGCTTGCCGGAACCGTCGTTGTTGACCGCCGTGCCGCGGATGACCGCGTACACACGGTCGTTGTCGGCGAGCGCCCGTTCCAGCGGCTTGAGCAGCACGACGCCGACGCCGCTGCCGAAGACGGTTCCCGTGGCCCCCGCGTCGAAGGCCCGGCAGTGGCCGTCCTGCGACAGGACCAGCCCGGGTTCCGGTCGGTAGCCGTCGATCTGCGGGACGGGCACATGCGCTCCGCCGGCCAGCGCCATGTCGCACTCCCCCGCCATGAGCGCCTGGCACGCCAGGTGCAGGGCGTACAGAGAGGTGGCGCAGGCCGCCTGGACGTTGACACTGGGGCCGTTGAGGTCGAGCTTGTACGACACCCTGCTGGTCAGGTAGTCCCGGTCCGCGGCCATCAGCAGGTGCAGGTCGTCGGCGGAATCGAGGTAGTTCGGCAGGGATCTGCTGGCCTGACCGCTCAGATTGTGCATCAGGTAAAGGCTTGTCCCGCTGCCGCCGTACACCCCGATGTCCGGGATGCGCCGCCGGCCGGCGGCGCCGCCGTCCTCCAGCGCCTCCCAGCACACCTCCAGGAACAGCCGGTGCTGCGGGTCCAGAAGAGCGGCTTCCCGCGGGCTGTAGCCGAAGAACTCGGCGTCGAACCGGTCGATGCCGTCGAGGGTGGATCCGGCCCGCAGCCGTCCGGCCGAGGGGTCGTCGTCCTCGACTCTGACCGACTCCACCGCGTCGACCAGGTTCGACCAGAACCGCGCCGGGGAGTCCGCGTCCGGAAACCGACAGGCCATGCCGATGATGGCCACGCTCTGCGCGGCACCGTGAACGTACTCGTCGGACGGGTCCCGCGTTATGTCTTCCAGCCGACCGCTTTCACTCACGTCGTGCTGACTCACGTCGCGAATCCTTACCTTCTGTGACGTTGCCCCGGCTATTTCGTTCGGCGGGCCAGCCGCCTGCGCTCCGCCGCGCCGAGCCGGGTGCGCCGGCTCTCGTCCGTCCGGAGGGAGCCGCCGGCCGGCGGCTGGGGCGGAGCGGGCGCCGCGTGCCCCGCGCGCGCTGCGGGCGACCCCGTTCTGAGCCGTGCCGCCATCGCCGGAACCGTGGGATACCGGTACATCTCGACCAATTGCAGGTTCGCTTCGGGGAATTGCTCACGAAGACGGGTGAGGACCTGGCCCAGCAGGGCGCTGTTGCCTCCGATGTCGAAGAAGTTCCTGTCGGTGTCGGCCGCCACGTCCTCGCCGAGGACCGAACTCCATGCCTCGGCCACGATCCGCTCGTGACTCGCGCCAGGGGAGTGGTCCGGTTCCCCGTTCACCGCTCGCGGGGGCACGAGGGGGGTGGCCGGCGCGCGGTCGGCGAGCCGGCGTTCCAGCGCCTTCCGGTCCAGCTTCCCGGTGACGCCGATCGGCAGTTCCGGCAGGATGGTGACCGTGTGCGGGATCGCGTACGACGGCAGGGCCCGGGCGATCTCGTCGATGACGACCGCCTCGCGGATCCCGGCGGCCGTGGACTTCACGGCCGCGGTCAGTCCGGTCACCCGGGCGCTCGGGTCGCGGACCGGGAACACGGCCGCTTCGTCGACGCCGGGGACCGCGCGGATGGCCGCTTCGACCTCGCCCAGCTCGACGCGGAAGCCGCGCACCTTGACCTGGCCGTCGATGCGCCCCCGGTACCGCACGGTGGAGTCCGCGTCGATGGTGACCAGGTCACCGGTCCGGTACCAGCGCCGACGGTCCGCCCCCTCCCCCAGCACCGGGAACTTCCGGGCCGTGAGCCGCTCGTCGTTGAGGTACCCCCGGGCCAGCCCGGGGCCGCCGATCAGCAGTTCGCCGGGGGTGCCGGGCGGGCAGTCGTGCCCGGCCTCGTCGACGACCCGCAGCCGCACACCGTCCAGGGGCCGCCCGATGGGCACCTGTTCGGTGTCCTCGTCGGAGCACTCGTGCAGTGTCGTGTAGACGGTGGTCTCGGTGGGCCCGTACCCGTTGTAGACGTGCGGCACCGGTCTGAGCCGGGCGACCAGTTCGGGATGCACGATCTCGCCGCCCATGACCAGTACGTGCAGTCCGCGGATCGCGGCGGCGAGCACGGGATCGCGCAGCATCAGCTGGATCAGGGAGGGGGTCGACTGGAAGTGGGTGACCCGGCCACCGGCCAGGACACCGGTCAGGAACTCGGCGCCTTCCGGGGACCTCCCGGCCAGGGAGTCGATGTCGGCGATCACGACGGGGATTCCCCGGGTCAGCGGCCAGAACAGGTCGACGATCGACATGTCGAAGCAGAAGTTGGCCGCGGCCAGCCAGCAGGGGGCCGACCGCTCCGGTAAGCGCGGCAGCACGCGGTCGAGAGCACGGAAGAGATGGCTCACGCTGCCGTGTTCCACGGCGACTCCCTTGGGGTCGCCCGTCGATCCCGAGGTGTAAAGGATGTAGGCGAGATCGGAGTCGCTCAATTCGGTCAGCGCCGGGCCTGCCGGATCCGCCGGCCCGGCCGGCGGACGCGCGGACGCGTCCACGGTCTCGTACGGCATCGAGGAGAACCTGCGCGCGGTGACTTCGTCGACGATCACACGGTCCGCCCCGGCTCCCTCGATGATCGAGCGGATGCGGCTGTCCGGGAAGTTGGGGTCGATCGGCACATACGGCGAGCCGATACCCATGGTGCCCAGCATGGCCGCCAGCCTGGAAACCGTCGGTGACATACACAGACCGATCGGGCGACCGGGCCGGCATCCCGCGGCGCGCAGCATCCGGGCCATCGCCTCGGTGCGGTCCCACAGTTCCGCGTACGACAGGGACTCCGTGGCGTCCGACACCGCCTGGGATTTCGGTGATCTCGTCGCAAGGCTGAGAAGCTGGTCGAGAATGGGCTTTTTCTTGACTTCCTCATGGTCTGCCGATTGCACGGTACATTCTCCGGCGACTTGGGAGTTCAACGTGTCATCAGGGCTGTCTTGCCGACATGATGTGGCTCTTTTTCGCGCCTTGACGAGCGCCGTTCACGCCTTGACGATCGCCGATCGTACCCACTCCCCAGCGTCGTCGGCCATAACGGTTGTTACGGCCGATGCAAAATCGCCAGCACCACAGGGGTGTGCGGCCGCCGGACGGCGCGCCGGTCCGGGTGTCCGCACGGCGGGCCGGCCGCCTCGGCGCGTACGGCGCGCGCCGCCCGGCGTCCGCGGGCATCGGGCCTGGTCGGCGGGCGAGTCGCCCGGTGCGCGGGACACTCGCGGATCCGGCCCGTGGCAGCCGTCCCGGCACGGCAGGACATGGACGGCCGGCGAACGGCGGGGGCACCGCCGGGGCACATATGGATGGCCAAATCCATGAGCGTTACACGTAGTGGTCTCCGCGCCCGCGGGGCTGGTTCCCCGGGGTCACCGGGTGCTCCCCTCGGCCGCCGCGGCCTGCGCACGGGGCGGCCCCGCCACGGTCCGAGCGCCTGCGCCGACACGCCCCCGCCCGCTCCCGAGCGCCGACGGCATCGCCGAGGATCGCAACATCATGACCACGCGTATTGACGCGCTGGGACGGCTGAAGAACGCAACACCGACGTGTACGGCTTCCAGCCCAGTACCTCGACGGCAAGGTGGCGGTCGCCCTACGGGATGGCTGAGGAGCGCAGGCCAACTCCCGCCACCGCACCCATCCCGCGCAGGCCGAGGCCCTGCACCGCTCCCTGCGGCGCAGCATCAACGCCCGTCACCCCAACGTACTCGCCGCCCAGCGCAAGGAACGCGGCCGCATCCGCAGTCAGAAGGGCGTCCGATGGGGCGCACGCCCCCTCGCCACCGCGGCCTGAACCGGAGTGGACGCTCTCGTCACCTTCCTCAGAGGTGGTGCGTCACGCCACTCTGGCTGGGCACGACGTTCAGATGGAACCGGTCGCGCAGCGCATCGGGAGATTCCCGGAATCGTAGTCCGGACCCGAGCTATGCCGACGAGACCACGACATGCATGGTATCGACGAGGTCGGCATCGAGGAACGACTCACGACGCGGCCGGGACGCGGCTGGCGATGACTCGTCAGGTACGGGGCGGCCGGCCTCGGCGATGAGTGCGGCGGACCGTCGCGTTCAGGGCTGCGGCCGACCGGCGCACGGCCGAAGAAGGAGAGGAGCCGTGGCGGAGACGTGCAGCCGCGCACGGGCCGACGAGCCGAACCGGGCCATCAGGTGCGCGCCGCGGTGGTCACCGGCGGACGGCTCCGGACCGACCGACTGCGAGCGGCACGTCCTGTCCGCCCTGTAGCACACCGCGTCAGGACGCCGGAGACGCCTTGTCATCGGCCTTGTAGTCGTAGTGGATCCGGTCTCCGCTGACAGAGGTGACCTTGACCGTCACGCCCAGGGTGCTGCCGTCGTCCGCCGTGAGCGTGCATCGCGAGGTGGTACCCACCTTGCCGACGAGGTCCTCGGGGCAAGAGACATGTGGTTTGGGCTGCCCCGTGGCGTCGGCGAGCTTCTGGGACAGGGTGCTGGAGAGCTTCTCCGCAGACAGCTTCGGCGGCGTGGACTTCTTGACCTCGACGGAAGTCGAGCAGCCCAGGAGCAGCGTGCCGGCCGCAACGACCGTGAGAATCGAAATGCCTGTGGGCTTCCGGGCTGTGGACATCGTGCACTCCGGTCGGCTGGTCAAGGCATGAAGACCCGGAGAGCATATACGGCTGCGACGATCACGTTGCCAAAGCTCGGCACGGGCACCTACGACAACAGCCGGCCTCCGGCCACACCGTCGCCCTGCCAGGAAGCGGGGTGCTCACCACCGGTGACACCATCCGCACCGGGCGCCGCCACTCCCACCAAGAGCGGCGGGGTGGTCTACCGCTTCTACGCCCCGGTTCGGCTGGCGCGTTCGCTGATCACCGCCGGCGGCCGCGGGCCGTGGCTGCTGCACGTCTCCTGCCTGCAGGAATGACTCGCCTCGCCTGACGCCGACAACTGGCGGGTGGATGCCTCCCGGGGCGGCGGAAGCCCGATCCGCGCCCCCGCCCGCTCCCGAGCCCGATCGTCATGACCCGCTGACACCGGTCAAGCAAGGGGTGGTCCCCGACTGGCCCCGGAAATGACCTAGGGCCGGGTTCGGAAGCCTCCGAACCCGGCCCTGAACTGCGACTCTCACGAGTCGGGACGACAGGATTTGAACCTGCGACCCCTTGACCCCCAGTCAAGTGCGCTACCAAGCTGCGCCACGTCCCGGTGCGGTCTGACCTGGGGTTTCCCCGGCCGAACGCGCAGGGAAACAATACCGCACTCGGCTCGGTGATCGCGCGCCCCTTTCGGCGTTGACCTCAAGTTTGGTTGAGGTTGCACGATCAACCGTATGACGATCGCAGCGGAACAGCACCGCACCTACGGCTACGACGACCTGCCCCGGTTGATGGGACTGATGACGGGCGACGAGAAACACGGGCCGGCGGCCACCTCCACGCTCGACGTGCTGTGGGTGCTCTACGACCGTGTGCTCCGCGTCACTCCCGAGCGGCGCGCCGACCCCGGCCGGGACCGCTTCCTGCTCAGCAAGGGGCACGGCCCCATGGCCTACTACGCCGTGCTGGCCGCGAAGGGCTTCGTGCCCGTGGAGTGGCTGCCGGGATTCGGGGCGTACGACTCCCCGCTCGGGCACCATCCGGACCGGGTGCTGGTGCCGGGCGCCGAGATCGGCAGCGGTTCGCTCGGGCACGGGCTGCCGATCGGCGTGGGCAGCGCGCTGGGTCTGCGCGCCCAGGGCCGGACCGATCCAGCGGTCTGGGTGCTGATCGGGGACGCCGAACTGGACGAGGGCAGCAACCACGAGGCGATCGCCTTCGCCGGACCCGCCGGGCTGGACCGGCTGCACACCGTCGTGATCGACAACTCCTCCGCCAGCCACGCGCTGCCCGGGGGCATCGCCGCCCGGTTCGAGGCCGCCGGCTGGTCCGCGGTGACCGTGGACGGCCGCGACCACGACGCCCTGTACGCGGCGTTCACCGCGCCGCATCCGGGCCGGCCGCACGTCGTCGTGGCCCGCGTCGAGCCGAAGCACGTCTGACCCTCCCCCGCTCCGCTTCTCGAAAGGGCACATCCGTCATGGACACCATGCGTGACCGCTTCGCACCCGTCGTCTCCCGGCTGCTGGACGAGGACCCGCGGGTCGCCGTCGTCCTCGCCGAGATCGGCCTCGACGGCTTCCGGGACGCCGCGCGGCGCCATCCCGACCGGGTGATCAACGTCGGCATCCGCGAACAGTTGCTGGTCGGGGCGGCGGCGGGGCTGGCCCTCACCGGCCTCAGGCCCGTCGTGCACACCTTCGCCAGCTTTCTCGTGGAGCGGCCGTTCGAGCAGGTCAAGCTGGACCTGGGACACCAGAACACGGGCGCGGTGCTGGTGAGCGCCGCCGCCTCCTACGACTGGCCGGCCGGCGGCCTCACCCACATGGCGCCGGGTGACGTGGCCCTCCTGGACACGCTGGACGGCTGGACCGTGCACGTGCCCGGGCATCCGGACGAGGCCGGGACGCTGCTGCGGCACGCGGTCGCCGCGGGCGACGACAAGGTGTACGTACGGCTGTCCGTGCAGTCCAACCGGCACGGGCGGCTGGTCGACGGGCAGCGCTTCGGCACGGTCCGCGAGGGCCGCTCGGGCGTCGTGGTCGCCGTCGGCCCGCTGCTGGACACCGTCCTCGCCGCCACGGAGGGGCTGGACGTGACCGTGCTGTACGCCACGACGGTACGGCCCTTCGACGCGGCCGCGCTGCGCCGGGCCACCGAGTCCGCCGGTACGGACGTCGTGCTGGTGGAGCCGTGTCTGGCGGGGACCTCCACGGCCGCGGTCGCCGAGGCGCTGGCCGACGTGCCGCACCGGGTGCTCGGCCTCGGCGTCGGCCGGCGCGAGCTGCGCCGCTACGGCACGATCGAGGAGCACGTGGCCGCGCACGGCCTGGACGCGGCGAGCCTGCGGGAGCGGATCGGCGGGTTCGTGGGGGCCGGGCGGGTGCCGGCGGGCCGGTGAGACCCGGTGCGCCGAGGGGAGGCCCAGGCGCCGAGGGGAGGCCCGGTGCGCCGAGGGTGTCAGGGGGCCGGTGCCCTCGGGCCTTGGCGGGTGGGGGCGGGCGGTTCGGCTCGGGGCAGGTCGCGTACCGCCGGTATGGCCAGCAGGAGCGCCGCCACGGCCAGGCTCACCGCGGCGGCGGTCAGCAGGACGTGTCCGGCGCCGAGCGCTCCGGCCGCCGGACCGGCCAGGGCCTGGCCGACGGGCATCATGGCGAGTGAGCCGGCCACGTCGTAGGCGTGGAGGCGGTTGAGGACGTCGGCTGGGACCTGCGTCTGCACGGTGGTCGCCCACATCACGCCCCAGAACGACATGCCGGCGCCGGCGAGCGCGGCTCCCGCCGCCATGGCCGGCACCCCGAGACCCGCCCCGGCCGTCGCCGGGAAACCGAAGAAGGCGAAGAGGGACAGCGCCCCGGCGCGGAGCATGCGGCGCGGACGCAGCCGCAGGGCGAGCAGGCCGCCCACCACCGTGCCCGCGCCGAGGGCCGAGTTCACCAGGCCGTAGGCGCCGGGGCCGTGGTGCCGGACGACCTCCGTCGCGACCAGGGGGACGGTCGGGCCCCATACCGCGATCATGTACAGGCACCAGACGGCGATCACACCCCACAGCCAGGTGCGGGAGCGGAACTCCCGCCAGCCGTCGACGAGATCGGCGCGGAAGCGGTGCGGGGCGGAGCCGGTGGCGGCGCGGGCGCCCACGGCCGGCGGGGGCAGCCGGAGCAGCAGCAGGCACAGGGCGCTGAGCGCGTAGGTGGCGGCGTGCGCGGCGAAGACACCGCCGGCCGAGGCGAGGCCGACCAGGACGCCGGCGACGGCGGGGCCCGCGAGCTGGGCGGCGGACTCGGCGATCCGTATCGCGCCGTTCGCGCCCTGCACGTCCGTGGCGAGGCGGGGCACGGTGCTGGCCACGCCCGGCTGGAAGACCGCGCCGGCCACGCCGTTGACGACGCCGACGGCACAGATCTGCCACAGCACCACGTGCCCGGCGAAGAACAGGCCGGCGGCGAGGGACTGGGTGCCGAGGCGGACGAGGTCGGCGCCGATCATCAGCCTGCGGGTGCTGAACCGGTCGGCGACGACCCCGCCGAAGACGACCAGGCCGGCGAACGCGGCGGCGGTGGCGGCCATGGCGAGGCCGACGGCGCCCGCGCCGTACCCGTGCTCCAGCAGGCCCGCGGCGAGGGCGACGGGCAGCATGGTGTCGCCGAGCCGGGCGACGGCCCGGGCCGTGAAGAACAGCGCGAAGTCCCGCGACCACACGGCCGGGACGCCGGCCCCCGTTCCCCGCGACCGCCGCGGGGCGAGAACGCGCCGCGCATCCGCTCCGGTCATCCCGACCGCTCCCCTCCCTGTCGCCCTGTCACCCTGTCACCGGCGCCGGCGCCTCCGGCGGCCCCGGCGTCTCCGGCTTCCGCGGCGGCCCCTCACCGCCCCCGTCCGCGGGGTTCCGCCGGGTCGTCACGTCACCGCGCCACCGGCCTGGCCGGCCGGGCGTGTTCCCCGCCGTGCCCCCCGACGCGGGATCATGCCACCCTCCCGCCCCCGCCCACCGGGATTTTCAGTCCCCGGGCGGAAGCCCCAACTCGGGGTGGGCGTCGAGGAGTCGGGTCGGGGCGGCCTGGCGCCAGGAGTCGGCCAGGATGTCCCGCAGCTCGTCCTCGTCCTCCAGGGCGGCGAGTCTCGCTCTCACCCAAGCGAACTGGGCCTCGTGGCCGGCGATCCAGAACTTCTCCGGTTCGGCCAGCACCAGTTCGTCGCGCTCCACCTTGGGACAGCGCACGGCGAGGGACGTCTCGTTCTCGGGCAGGGTCGCGAACATCTTCCCGGCCACCCGGAACGTGGGCATGCTCCAGGCGACCTTCTCCGTGGTGTCCGGCAGGGACAGGGCGATTCGGCGTACGTCTTCTGCGTCGGGCATGCCACGCAAGGTAGCTCCCGCCACTGACAATCGGCCCGCGGGCTCAGTCGCCGAGCCGCTTGTAGTACAGCGTCGTCGGCCGCGGTTCGCCCGCCGGGTTCGCCGCGTAGCCGGGGATGGTGCCGGCCGTGGTCCAGCCGGCCGCACGGTACAGCCGCTCGGCGGGGCTGCCGGTCTCGGTGTCGAGGTGGAGCAGGGTGCGGCCGTCGGCCGCGGCGGCCCGTTCGGCGGTGGCCAGGAGCCGGCGGCCGAGCCCTTGCCCGCGCGCGCTCCGGTGCACCATCAGCTTCACCAGCTCGGCCCGGTGCCGGCTGTTCGGCTTGCCCGGGAAGTCCAGGCCGACGGTGCCGGTGATCCGGTCCCGGGCGTCCAGGGCCGCCCAGACGGCGAGCCGGCCCGCGGCCACGGCGTCCGCCCGCTCCCGCCACCAGGCGACCGCCTCGGCGTGCCCGAGCGGTGCGAGGAAACCGACGGAGGCGCCCGAGGCCACGGTGTCGGCCAGCAGCTCCGCCAGGCCGTCGGCCCGTCCGCGCACCCGGTCGCCGCTCCAGCGCTCCACCCTCATGGCCGTACCACCGCCAGGACGTAGCGCGCCGTGTCCGGACCGGGGCAGCGGAACCGGGTCTCGCCGGTCACCCGCATCCGCAGGCAGTCCCCCGCGTCGAGCCGGTGGGCCCGCTCGCCGACGGTGACCTCCAGGGCCCCCGCCAGCAGCCACAGGTGCTGTTCCAGTCCGGGGACGGGCGGACGATCGTAGGAGAGGTCCGCGCCCGCGGCGAGCCGGCCCTCGACCAGTTCGCCGCGCAGCCCGGCGTGCGGCGGGGACACGGAGCGCCGGACGAAGCCGGCCCGGCGGTCCTCCCAGACCTGCTGGTCGGCGGCCCGGACCAGGGGCGCCGGGGCCGCCTCGACCTCGCTGAGCAACTGGGACATGGTGCGGCCGTAGACGTGGCAGAGCCGATTCAGGACGGCGGCGGTGGGGCTGGTCTCCGCGCGCTCGGCACGGGACAGGGTGGACCGGCTGACTCCGCTGCGCTCCGCCAGCTCGCCCAGGGACCAGCCGTGCCGGGCGCGCAGTTCGGCGAGCCGGGCACCGATCAGGAGGTCGACGGGATCCTCGCTTCTCATATCCGGGACGCTATCCCCGATGTGAGACGGCGGTGTTACGGGCGCCTCACACCCGTGCCCGCCTCGCCGAGCGCGTCCAGTACCGGGCGGATCAGGGGGTGGTCCTCGGCTCCCCGGCGGACGGCGGCGAAGACGCGGCGGGTCGGGGCGACGCCGTCGACGGGGCGTACGACCACGCCGGCGAGGTCCATGCCGCACAGCGCGGAGCGCGGTACGAGGGCCACGCCCGCGTCGGCCGCGGCGAGCGCGACGACGGCCCGGAAGTCGTCGGAGGAGTGCTCCAGGCGCGGCTGGAAGCCCGCGCTCTCGCAGGCGAGGACGACCACGTCGTGGCAGGGATTGCCGGGGTACGGGCCGATCCAGGTGTCCTTCGCCAGGTCGGCGAGGGGCACCTCGGGCGCGTCCGCGAGCCGGTGTCCGAGGGGGACGACCGCGTCGAACGGCTCGGCGTAGAGCGGGACGTGGGTCAGGCGGGGGTCGTCGGCGGACGGGGCGCCCCGGTACTCGACGGCGACCGCCACGTCCACCTGCCGGTCCAGGACCATGGGCAGGCTGGCGTCCCCCTCCGCGTCCTGCACCCTGATCCGTATGCCGGGCGCGCCGTGGGCGAGGCGGGCCACCGCCGGGGCCACGACCTGGGCGATGCCGGTCGCGAAGGCCGCCACGGTGACGGTGCCCGCCTCACCGGAGCCGTAGGCGGCCAGCTCGGCCTCGGCCCGCTCCAGCTGGGCGAGGACCACGTGGGTGTGGCCGAGCAGGATCTCGCCGGCCGGGGTGAGCCGTACGCCCTTGGCGCCGCGCTCCACGAGGCGGTGGCCGGTCTCCTGCTCCAGGGCCGTCAGCTGCTGGGAGACGGCGGAGGGGGTGAGGTAGAGCGCGGCGGCCGCCGCGGTCACCGTGCGGTGGTCGGCCACCGCGCGGAGGATGTGGAGCCGCCGTGCCTCGATCATGTCCCCGATTATCCCAGCTCGTACGGCCTGGTCAGGCCGCCAGCTCGGCGCGTGCCGCGACGAACGCGTCCACCGCCCGGTCGACGTCGTCCGTGGT
The DNA here is from genome assembly GCF_055583025.1 of Streptomyces sp. NPDC104831. Taxonomy (NCBI): domain Bacteria; kingdom Bacillati; phylum Actinomycetota; class Actinomycetes; order Kitasatosporales; family Streptomycetaceae; genus Streptomyces; species Streptomyces sp. NPDC104831. Next base: position 4,023 of record NZ_JBVJOT010000047.1, on the reverse strand, counting down.
GTGGGCGGCGGACAGCTGGACCCGGATGCGGGCCTGGCCCTGCGGGACGACGGGGTAGGAGAAGCCGATCACGTACACCCCGCGCTCCAGCAGCAGTTCGGCCATGCGGGCCGCCTTCGCCGCGTCGCCGATCATGACGGGGGCGATGGCGTGGTCGCCGGGGAGGACGTCGAAGCCCTCCTCGGTCATCCGGCGGCGGAACAGCGCGGTGTTCTCGCCCAGCCGCACCCGCAGGTCGTCGGCGGACTCCAGCAGGTCGAGGACCTTCAGGGAGGCGGCGGCGATCACCGGGGCGAGGGTGTTGGAGAACAGGTACGGGCGCGAGCGCTGGCGCAGCAGGGCGACGATCTCGGCGCGGGCGGCGACGTAGCCGCCGGAGGCGCCGCCGAGGGCCTTGCCGAGGGTGCCGGTGACGATGTCGACGCGGTCCATGACGCCGTGCAGTTCGGGGGTGCCCCGGCCGGTCGGGCCGACGAAGCCGACGGCGTGCGAGTCGTCGACCATGACCATCGCGTCGTAGCGGTCGGCGAGGTCGCAGATCTCGCGCAGGGGGGCCACGTAGCCGTCCATGGAGAAGACGCCGTCGGTGACGATCAGCCGGCGGCGGGCGTCGGACGCCTCCTTCAGCCTGGTCTCCAGGTCCGCGAGGTCGCGGTTGGCGTAGCGGTACCGGCGGGCCTTGGACAGGCGGATGCCGTCGATGATGGAGGCGTGGTTGAGGGCGTCGGAGATCACCGCGTCCTGCTCGCCGAGCAGGGTCTCGAAGACACCGCCGTTGGCGTCGAAGCAGGAGGAGTACAGGATGGTGTCCTCCTGGCCGAGGAACGCCGACAGCCTGGCTTCCAGCTCCTTGTGCACCTCCTGGGTGCCGCAGATGAAGCGGACGGAGGCCATGCCGTAGCCCCAGCGGTCCAGGGCCTGGTGGGCGGCGGCGATCACCTCGGGGTGGTCGGCGAGACCGAGGTAGTTGTTGGCGCAGAAGTTGAGGACCTCGCCGGGACGGCCGCCGGCGGTGACGTTCACGGTCGCGGACTGCGGGGTGCCGATGACCCGCTCGGGCTTGTGCAGGCCGGCGGCGCGGATCTCGTCGAGGGTGGCGCGCAGGTCGTCGCGCACGGTGTCGAACATGGGGGGCTCCTGAAGGTGCTCGCGGGTGAAGGGGGTCAGACGGTCCAGTCGAGGATGACCTTGCCGCCCTTGCCGCTCGCCGCGTCGGCGAAGGCGGCCTCGTAGTCGCGGTAGTCGTACCGGCCGGTGATCACGGGGGCGAGGTCGAGGCCGCCCTCCAGCAGCACCGACATCGCGTACCAGGTCTCGAACATCTCGCGGCCGTAGATGCCCTTGAGGGTGATCATCGAGGTGACGATCCGGGCCCAGTCGACGGGGAACTCCTCGGCGGGCAGGCCGAGCATGGCGATCCGGCCGCCGTGGGTCATGTTGGCGATCATGTCGCGCAGAGCCTCGGGGCGGCCCGACATCTCCAGGCCGATGTCGAATCCCTCGCGCAGGCCCAGTTCGCGCTGGCCGTCGGCGATGGTGGACCCGGAGACGTTCAGGGCGAGGCTCACGCCGATCTTGCGGGCCAGGTCCAGGCGCTCCTCGCTGACGTCGGTGACGACGACGTGGCGGGCGCCCGCGTGCCGGGCCACGGCGGCGGCCATCAGGCCGATCGGTCCGGCGCCGGTGATCAGGACGTCCTCGCCGACCAGCGGGAAGGACAGCGCGGTGTGCACGGCGTTGCCGAACGGGTCGAAGATCGCCGCGACGTCGAGGTCGACGGGGACGCGGTGCACCCAGACGTTGGACGCGGGCAGGGCCACGTACTCGGCGAACGCGCCGTCGCGGCCGACGCCGAGGCCGACGGTGGCCCGGCACAGGTGGCGGCGGCCGGCCAGGCAGTTGCGGCACTTGCCGCACACCAGGTGCCCCTCGCCGCTGACCCGGTCGCCGACGCGGACGTCGGTCACGTCCCGGCCGGTCTCCACGACCTGGCCGACGAACTCGTGGCCGACCACGAGCGGTGTGCGGATCGTCTGCCGGGCCCAGCCGTCCCAGGCCCGGATGTGCAGGTCGGTGCCGCAGATACCGGTCCGCATGACCTTGATGAGGACGTCACCGGGGCCGATGACGGGCTCCGGGACGTCCGTCAGCCGGAGCCCCGGCTCCGCCTTCTCCTTGACCAGCGCCTTCAACGCTACGGCTCCTGTGGGTGAGGCCCGGCCCGCGGGCACGCCGAAGGAGCCCGCACCGGGTCAGAGGGGTGGAATCACCCTGCAATCTGCCGTATGCGCGCGCCGGGGTCCATCGAGCTTTTCTTAACCGGCGCCACAGCTTTCCTTCAGGCCTCGCGGAGCTTCCCATGTCCCTTGAGCGGCGCCTTCCTTGGGCCCGGCCCCGGCGGCGGACCCTCACCGGGGCGGCCCGTCGGGCGTGCTCCGTTCGAGTCGTACGACGAGGTCGGCGGCGAGCGCCTTGATGGTCTCCAGACCGGGCCTGCCCCAGGCACGCGGGGAGGTGTCGGCGGCGCACACCGTGCCGAGCGCCATGCCGGAGCTGTCGATGAGCGGGGCCCCGAGGTAGGAGCGGATGCCGAACCCGTCGACGACCGGGTTGCCCGCGAACCGCGGATAGTCGCGGACGTCGTCCAGGACCAGTGCCCTGTGCCGTACCACCACATGGGGGCAGAACCCGTGGTCGCGCGGCAGCACCCGGCCCATCTCGGCCCTGCTGCCGTCCTCGCGGACGACCGGGGTGAGGGGGGCGCTCAGACCCGCGAAGAACTGGCGGTCCTCGCCGACGAAGTTGACCATGGCGTAGCACGCGCCGGTGAGCCGGGCGAGGTGGCCGGCGAAGGCGTCGAGCGCCGGGTCGGGCCGGTCCGCCAGGCCGAGCCGGCGCAGCCGGTGGACACGGGCGGGAGCCTCCTTGTCCTCGGGGGTGAGCAGCAGGCCCCGGACCGGCCGGGGCGGCTCGTAGCTCATCGCCGGGCTCCGGTGCTGTGGGCGTACCTCATACAGGGACTCCGTGGACGGTGGGTCGGGATCACATGTGGGCGCCCTGGCTGGGCGCGGTCGCCGGGGCGAGGGCCAGCAGATGGCGGACGAGGGTGAGCAGGGTCTGGACTCCGGAGCTGGAGATCCGGGCGTCGCAGCGCACGATCGGGATCCCGGGGTCGAGGTCGATGGCGGCCCGTACCTCCTCGGGGTCGTAGCGGTGGGCACCGTCGAACTCGTTGACGGCGAGGACGAAGGCGAGGCCGCGCTCCTCGAAGAAGTCGACGGCGGCGAAGCAGTCCTGAAGGCGCCGGGTGTCGGCGAGGATCACCGCGCCGAGCGCGCCCTCGGACAGCTCGTCCCACATGAACCAGAACCGCTCCTGTCCCGGTGTGCCGAACAGGTACAGGACATGGTCCGGATCGAGGCTGATCCGGCCGAAGTCCATGGCGACGGTGGTCTCCGTCTTGTTCTCGATGCCGTCGAGACTGTCCGTGCCGACGCCGACCGTGGTGAGCAGCTCCTCCGTGCTGAGCGGAGCGATCTCGCTGACCGCGCCCACGAAGGTCGTCTTGCCGACCCCGAACCCGCCCGCGACGAGGATCTTCAGCGCGGTCGGGAACGGGTCAGAGCTGTCGTCGTAGTCCATCGAGCACTGCCTCCAGCAGAGACCGGTCAGTGGGGGTGTGGTGGTAGGCGGGCGGCTTGGTGGTGAGCGCGCCGCAGTCGACCAGGTCGGACAGCAGCACCTTGGTGACCACCGCCGGCAGCCTGAGCTGGGCGGCCACCTCGGCGACCGGGACGGGTGCCCCGCACAGGTCGAGGGCCTGCGCGTGCTCGGGGCCGAGGTAGCCGAGCGGGGTGACTCCGGTGGCCATCACCTGCGACATCAGGTCGAGGGGGATGCTGGGCGCGGGGGGGGGGGGGGGGGGGCGGCGAAAAAAACACCCAAACCCAACAGGACTGACCGGCAAACCCCTCCCCGCCGAGAACAGGTCCCCCCCCCCCGCCTCGCCCCCCCCCCTGCCCG
>NZ_JBVJOT010000046.1:0-73143 GCF_055583025.1 Streptomyces sp. NPDC104831 | reverse complement strand
CGCGATCGCCTGGGCGGAGGAGGCCTGGGCCGGGGCGGCGTGAGCCGGGGCGGCGGTGAGTGCCATGCCGGCGGTGGCGGCGGCCAGGGCGGCGGTGGTGAGGGCCTTCTTCGGGGAGGCGATGCGGCGGATGATGGAGACGGTCACGGAGTACCTCTTGCGTCGGGGACGGGGGTGTCGCCCGCATGGGGTGGGCCACGGGGTGGTCCGGTATGCGTCGGCGCCGCGGCCCGCTGTGGGCTCGTGGCGCCTGGCGACGTCGTCCAGGTAAGCAGCCCCGGAAGGTGCCCGCAATGACCCCTTTTACTAGTGGTGGCCGGATTCGTGAGGAGTGCTAAGTGTGTGACGTGGGCCTCACTCCGCAGGTCAGTAAGGGTGCGTAACGGGTTGAACCGGGCAAAGCGGTCTACGATGCCGGATCATAGGTGACGTGCGTCATGTGGGGTCCTTCACCGGGCCGCTCACGTCACGCGCCCGGATCCGTGCGCCGCGTCACCGCCCGGGACCGTCGAATGTGACCGCGGTCTCGAAGGCGGCCCGCCGGGTCGCCCGGCGCAGCGCCCGCAGCACCGCGGGACCGAGCGCGAGGGTCAGCACCACCGTGCACAGGGCCCGGCCCAGGTCCCAGCCGAGGGAGGTGGCCGTGCAGTACGCGACGAAACGGGCCAGGTTGGCGGCGACCGGATCCCCGGCGACGAAGGAGATGCCCGAGGCCCCGCCGCCCATGAAGGGCCAGCCGGCCAGGTTCATCACCGTGCCGTAGGCGAACGCGGCGAGGAAGCCGTAGACCGCGAGCAGCAGCAGCTCGGCGCGACCGCGCAGCCGGACCGGGCCCGGGAGCAGACCGGCGCCCATCGTGAACCAGCCCATCGCCAGCATCTGGAACGGCAGCCACGGCCCGACCCCGCCCGTGAGCAGGGCGGACGCGAACATCGTCACCGAGCCCAGGGTGAAGCCGAAGCCCGGCCCGAGCACCCGGCCGCTCAGCACCATCAGGAAGAACATCGGCTCCAGGCCCGCCGTACCGGCGCCGATCGGCCGCAGCGTCGCGCCCGTCGCCGCGAGGACGCCGAGCATCGCCACCGCCTTGGGGCCGAGGTCCGACTCCGAGATGGTCGCCGCGACCACCGCGACCAGCAGGATCAGCAGGCCCGCGAAGAGCCAGGGCGCGTCCTGGGCGTGGGCGCCGAGCCGCGAGCGGGGCGGGGCGAGGAAGGGCCAGCAGAAGGCGACCAGGCCCACGGCGCCGGTGAGGGCGAGGGCGGCGAGGGAGCGGGGGCCGAGGCGGACGGCGTGCAGGCGGCGGTTCACCGGAGGGCCTCGCGGACCTCGGAGACGGTCAGCCAGTGCTGGGGCGCCAGGATCTTCGTCACCTGCGGGGCGAAGGAGGGGGAGGAGACGACGATCTCCGCCATCGGGCCGTCTGCGATCACCTCGCCCTCGGCCAGCAGCACCACGCGGTGCGCCAGCTCGGCGGCCAGCTCCACGTCGTGCGTCGCCAGCACGATCGCGTGTCCCTGGGCGGCGAGATCGCGCAGGACACCGACCAGGCGGGCCTTCGCCGCGTAGTCCAGGCCGCGGGTCGGCTCGTCCAGCAGGAGCAGGGGCGGGCGGGCGGTCAGCACCACGGCCAGCGCGAGCGCCAGGCGCTGGCCCTCGGAGAGGTCGCGGGGGTGGGTGTCGTCGGTGATGTCCGGGAGCAGCTCGCGGACGAGGGCGCGGCAGGTGCCGGGGGCGGCCTGTGCGTCCTCGTCGGCGGCGGCGCACTCCGCCGCGACCGTGTCGGCGTACAGGAGGTCCCGGGGGTCCTGGGGGACCAGGCCCACGTGGCGGATCAGGGTGCGGGGCGGGGTGCGGTGGGGGGTGGTGCCGCCGACGGTGACCGTGCCGGCGGTGGGGGTGAGCAGGCCGACGAGGGTGCTCAGCAGGGTGGACTTGCCGGCGCCGTTGCGGCCCATGAGGGCGATGGTCTCGCCCCGGGAGACGGTCAGGTCCACGTGCCGCAGGGCCTCGGTGGTGTCCCGGTGGACGGAGAGGGCGCAGGCTTCGGCGAGGTGGGGGTGGCCGGTGGGCGCGGTGGGCGCGGGGCGGCGGAACGGGGAGCGCAACCGGTGCCGCCGCGGGCCGGGGGCGGGGCTGCCCACCGGGATCGGCGCGGGCCGGCGCGCGGGACCGTCGGCCAGCCGGTCCCGCAGGGGTCCCGCCTGGCGGCGGGCGTCCCGAACGGTCAGGGGGAGGGGGGACCAGCCGGCCAGGCGGCCCAGGGCGATGACCGGGGGGTGGACCGGGGAGACCGCCATGACCTCGGAGGGGGTGCCCGTGACGGGGGGCGCGCCGGGGGACGGGAGGAGGACCATGGTGTCGGCGTACTGGATCACCCGCTCCAGGCGGTGTTCGGCCATGAGGATCGTCGTGCCGAGGTCGTGCACCAGGCGCTGGAGGACGGCCAGTACCTCCTCCGCCGCCGCCGGGTCGAGCGCGGAGGTCGGCTCGTCCAGGACCAGTACCCGGGGGTGCGGGGTGAGGACCGAGCCGATGGCGACCCGCTGGCGCTGCCCGCCGGAGAGGGTGGCGATGGGGCGGTCCCGCAGCGCGGCCAGGCCCAGCAGGTCGAGGGTCTCCTCCACCCGGCGCCGCATCACCTCCGGGGCGAGCCCCAGCGACTCCATGCCGTAGGCGAGTTCGTCCTCCACGGTGTCGGTCACGAAGTGCGCCAGCGGGTCCTGGCCCACCGTGCCGACCACGTCGGCGAGTTCGCGCGGCTGGTGGGTACGGGTGTCCCGGCCGGCCACCGTCACGCGCCCGCGCAGCGTGCCGCCGGTGAAGTGCGGGACGAGTCCGCTGACCGCGCCCAGCACGGTGGACTTGCCGACCCCGGACGGACCGGCCAGCAGCACGAGTTCGCCCTCGGGCACCTCGAAGTCGACGCCGGCGACGACGGGTTCGGCGGCGCCCTCGTACGTGACGCCGACCTCCTCGAAGCGGATCACGACGGCTCCCTGGGGATGACGAGGGCGGGCAGCAGGGCGAGCAGGACGGCCGCGGCGGGCCACAGCGGGAGGGTGGGGGCGACGAGCGGCACGACACCGGGGTGCAGGGCCTCGGGGTCGCGCGCGGAGGCCAGCGTCAGCAGCGCGGCCACGGCGGCGCCGGAGCCCGTCACCAGCCAGGCCCGCGCTCCCCAGGGGTCGGGGCGGTACCGGGTGCGCGGGGAACGCCGGCCGCCCAGCCGCAGTCCGGCGAGCGCGGCGACGACTCCCGCGAGGAGGACGGGCAGCCCGTAGGCGCCCCCTTCGGCGGTCAGCAGACCGTACGTGCCCGCGCACACGCCGAGCAGGCCGCCGAGGGTGAGGGCGGTGGTCGTCCGGCGGACCGGGGCGGGGACCTCGGCGGTACGGCCGTATCCGCGGGCCTCCATGGCGGCGGCGAGGGCGACCGAGCGTTCCAGCGCGCCCTCCAGCACGGGCAGTGCGACCTGGAGCAGGCCGCGCAGACCCCGGTCGGGACGGCCGCGCAGGCGGCGGGCGGCGCGCAGGCGGCGGACGTCGGCGATCAGGTGCGGGGCGAAGGTGAGGGCGACGACCACGGCCACGCCCGTCTCGTACAGCGCGCCGGGCAGCGACTTGAGCAGGCGGGTGGGGCTGGCGAGGGCGTTCGCGGCGCCGACGCAGACGAGGAGGGTGGCGAGTTTCAGGCCGTCGTACGCGGCGAAGAGCACGGCCTCGGCCGTCACCCTGCCGCCGAGGCGGATGCCCTGCGCCCAGTGGGGGAGGGGGACCTCGGGGAGGGTGAGGAGGGTGTGCGTGCCGGGGATGGGGGAGCCGAGCGCCACCGCGAACAGGACGCGGATGACGACCACGGCGAGGGCGAGGCGGACGAAGGCGGCGTAGGAGCGGGCCCAGGGGGCGGGGGAGCGGTGCGTCGCCACGACGTACCCGGAGGCCGTGAGGAGGAGGGCGAGGAGGAGGGGGTTGGTGGTACGGGTCGCGGCCACGCCGAGGGATATCGCCCACAGCCACCAGGCACCGGGGTGCAGGGCGGGGCGGAACCGGGAGGGGCTGGCTCCCGGCGGACGGTGCCGCGGCCGGCCGCTCGCGTGGGGAACCGCGCGAGCGGCCGCGGTGTCGCCGCGGTCGCGGGACGGGCCTCGCTCACCCGGACGCATGGCGCCGCCGTCGGGACTGCCATATCGCTGCGCCCGCCAGCAGGGCCACCACCCCCGCGCCGATCGGCAGGCCGAGGGACGGACCGGAGCCGGAGGAGCCGGACCCGGGGGCGGCGGCGGGCTCGTCGCCGGTGGAGACCTGCTCGCCGCAGCCCGTCCGCGGGTAGCCCGCGATGGCGCACAGCAGGGCGTTGGTGTCGTAGCGCAGGGGTCCCGCCACCGCGGCGAGGGCGTCCGCGGCGGACGCGTCGGACGGCACCCGCGCGCACGCGGTCCGCCGCCCCGGCGGGACCTCGCCGGACGGGGCGTCCGCGCGCGTGCCGAAGTCGAGCACGAGGGCCACGCGCTTGGACCCGGGCTTCGCCGGGGTGTCCGCGCAGACGGTGCCGAAGTCCGCCGTGCCGCGCGGCCGGTTCGCGTCCGCGGAGTCCGCGCTCACGGTGAACCGGAACCCCTGGACCGCGCCGTCGCCGGGCCGGACGGAGGCCGGGCCCTGGGTCGCGTACGTCCAGTGGTCGCCGGTGCGCTCCCAGAAGGACCAGTAGCGGTAGCCGGTCGCACCGGCCCGCCCGGCGCAGGCGAGGAGCAGCAGCGCGGCGGCGAGCACCGGCACGGCACGGCGGACGGCGGTCACGGCTGCTGCTTCTTCCGGCCGCTGATGAGGAAGCCGACGCCGATGCTCGCGACGAGGCAGACGCCGAAGATCCACCAGCCCCGGTTGCCGGAGTCCTTCTCCTCCTCCTGCTCGTGCCCGCCGGAGGCGTCCATCCGCGGGGCCGGGCCCAGCGCGTTCAGGGAGCTGACCAGGCTGGTGCCGTTGAAGTCGCCCGGCTGCTCGCCGAGGGCGTGGGCGGCGAGGATCAGCTGGGCGTAGGCGGCGGGACCGCTCTGCTTCGCCCACGGGCCGGCGTTCTTCTCCAGCCAGGCGTACGCCTTGCGGGCCGGTGCGACCCGGCCGTCCGCGGCGAGCGCGACGACGGCGTCCGCAGTGTTGCCGAAGTCGGGCTGGTCCTTGGCGCCGGGCAGGGTGGACCGGAGGTGGCCGGACTCGGCGACGGCCGCCGCGAGGTAGGCGCCGGCGTTGTCGGCGACCTGGGTGCGGGAGGCCGCCTCGGCGCAGGTGTCCTTCGCGGGGGCCTTGCCGGTACGGGCGGCGAAGCCCTTGCCGAGCGCGCCGAGCAGACCGGCGGCGGTGGCGTCGGCGTTGGGCAGCAGCTCGCCCTTCTTGTCCGGCTGGTAGGCGAGGGCGCCGCCGCCGTCCTGGTCACAGGGGATGGACCAGGCGGGGAGGGCGTCGTAGGGGGACTTGCCCGAGACGTGGACGGACGCCGGGTCGGTGCCGGCGGCGGCGAGCGCGCCGATGACGACCGAGGTGGAGTTGGTGTCGCTGGGGTCGCCCGGGTAGTAGCTCCAGCCGCCGTCCTTGTTCTGGACGGACTTCAGCCACCCCACGGCCTTGTCCACCGCGCCGCCGTGCCCGCCGGTCGCGGCGAGCGCCTGGACGGCGGCGGCCGTGCTGTTGGTGTCCGGCTTCGGCTTGTCGTCGCAGGGCTTTTCGGGGGCGGCCCGGAACGCGGCGAAGGCACCGTTCGCGCACTGCTGGCCGGTGAGCCAGTCCACGGCGGCGGAGGCGGGCCGGTAGCCGAGCGTCCGCTGCGCGACCAGCGTCAGGGACTGCCGCCACACGCCGTCGTACGTCGGGTCCCCCTTGCCGTACAGCCCGGCGGGGGCCGCGGTCTTCGGGGACGGGGACGGGTCGGCGGCCGTGGCGGGCGCGGCGGCGGCCAGCACGCCTACGGCGGCGAGAGCCGCGGCACTGCGGCGGACGTTCATGGTCGGCGACTGCCTCTCCTGCGGGGAGCCGGGCGGCGCGGGTGACACCCGGGCGGCTCGGCTCCGTCAACCTCGACGGTGCCGTGCGCGGCGGACCACCGGCGCACGCGAGCCGTCAACGACCCGGCGGAGGCGCCCCGCCCGCTCCGGCCAAGCCGGTGACGCGGCGAAGACACCGCCGGAATTGCACCGGCTTCCCCCCGTACGGGTGTGACGACCCCGCCACTTTACCGGCCGCCCCGAGCGGGCCCGGCGGTGGCTGTGGCAGTGGTCTTCGCGGTCCCTCGCCGCGACCGCGCGGGGGCGGAGAACCCGCGGGAACCACGCACCTGTTCGGCCCGTTCCGGGGTCGGTCCCCCGTGCTAGGCGGCGCAGGTGCGGGGGGCCGGGTGGACCGTGGCCGTGAGGTGGCGGGCCATGGCGCGCAGGGTGTGGGCGCACTGGGCGGGGGTGTCGGCCGTGGCCACCCAGTGGGCGAGGCGGTCGCCGGGGCCGGCGTGCGGGGCCGCCGTCACCGGGGTGCCGGTGCGGGCGGTGAGGACCATGCGCTCGGCGGACGGCTCGTGCGCGGCGGCGGGGTCCAGGCGCAGGTGGGTGAGGCGGCCGGTCACGGCCGGATAGGCGAACTGGACGGCCGCCGCCCGCTGCCGGGTCGGGGTGACGTCCGGGAGCCCGCCGGTGGCCAGCGTCGCGGCGGCCCCCACCAGGTCGACCCCGGTGGCCCGCTCCACCAGCAGCGGGATCAGATCGCCGGGCGGATGCGGGGCGACGCCCAGGACGCGGGGGCCGCGCGCGGTCAGCCGTACCGTGATGTGCGCGACGGTGTGGGTCAGTCCGAGGGCGCGCACGGCGCGCTCCACGCACTGGCGCAGGAAGCGGTTGTGCAGCAGGCCGTCGTGGGCGTGGACGCTGTGCCGCAGCGGGCGGCGGGCGGGCGGCGGGCCCGGGGTCGTACGGGTGAGCGCGACGATGCGCACCTCGTCGTCCAGGACGACGGCCTCGGCCGACACCGGTTCCCCCTCGGTGTCGGCCGGATCCGCCGTCGGCACCCGGTGCCGGTCCAGCAGCGCCCGTAACGCCGGCGGATCGGCGCAGGTCACGGCCGTCTCGTACGGCAGGCCCGGTAAGCCCAGCCGGGCGGCGAGGCGCGCGGCCGCGGGCAGGTGCCGCGGGGACCAGGTCAGCACGCCGCCGACGGGACGCCCCCGTAACACCGCGGCCGTCCCCTCCCCCTCGGCCGGGTCCGCCGCCAGGTGCGCGGTCAGATGGGGGCGGGCCCAGTCGGCGGGCGGGGACGGGTCGACCAGGAGGACCGGGTGGGCGGCGGCGACGCGCGCCAGCGGGAACTCGCCGCAGACGTCCCCGCGGCCGGCCCCGAGGAGTACGACGGGCTGGGCCATGGGCCTGGACCTTCCTCGGGGGGAAGGCGATCAGGAGCGCCCCGGGTGCCGCTCCCCCATAGGCGGCACCCGAGGCGGGTCGGATCTTGCTCTCCGTGCACTGATCCTCACCCACCCCGCATCGAACTGTCAACGATAGCTGCGTAATTGCGCAGGGAGCCTTGTCAGATCTGGTCGCCGAGGGGGCAACCTAGTAGCCTCGCGCCCAGCCGGCGAACGGAAAGACACGCAGGGGGGACTCGGTGAGTGACGCCTATGCCGCACTGGCCGAAGTGCTGGACCGGCTCGGCGAGCTGACCGGACGGCCCGGCCGGCTGCCGGAGGCCCTGGACGTGGCCGGACTCTCCTACCGCACCGGCATCCCCGTGGGCGTCGTCGTCGACCTGCTCTCCGGCGGCCGGGCCGGCGAGACCTGCCTCGCCCACCGGGTGCGCCAGCGGCTGGACTTCATCCGGGAGACCCGGCGCCGCCCGGACGGCAAGCGGTACTCCCTGGACGAACTGGCCCGGATCGCCGGGACCAGCAGGCAGTGGCTGAGCGAGTGGCGCAAGAGCGGCATGCCCAGCCTGGAACACGCCGACCGGCTGCGCCGCTTCTTCGGCCTGCCCGCCGGCTTCTTCACCGCCGACGAACCGGAGGCGCTGTGCGAGGCGCTGCAACCGGTGCTGCAGAGCCTGGAGGCCGAGGCCGACCCGCTGCTGCGGCTGCGCGAGAGCGGCCTGATCCGGCTCGCCGCCCGGGCCCCGCAGATGAACGCCCGGCAGCTCGCCACCCTGGCCGACCTGGCCGAGATGATCATCGCCTCGGAGAAGGCGGGGGACACCGGGCGTGCCTGAGCAGTCCGCCAAGACCCCGTGGCGGGCGCGGATCCCGCGGCCGGCGGCGTCCCCGCGCCCCGGCTCGCCGAAGCGCTTCCTCGACCGGCTCGTGCGCGAGACGGTCCGCACCCTCACCCCGCCGACCACCCCCGAGGCGTTCCTGCACGCGCTGTGCGCCACCCTCGGCCCCCGCCTGGACCGCCCGGTCAAGCTGCGCTTCGTCGCCTTCCCGCAGGGCCTGGACATCTCCGGGATCACCCTCGCCCGCGAGGAGGACTACATCGTCGTCGTCGAGGAACGCGCCCCCGACCCCCACAAGTTCGTCATCGCCGGGCACGAGATCGGCCACATCCACCACGGCACCCTCGACGTGCACTACGCCACCGGACTGCCCGCCGCCGCCCGCCGGCTGCTCTCCCGCGCCGAGGACGACATCCCCTGGGACCGGGTGGTCGCCATGGCCACCCGGTCGCCCGCCGCCGAGGCGGCCGAGGCCGAGTGGGAGGCCGAGGAGTGGGGGCTGCGCCTCGCGGCGAAGTTCTCCAAGGTCGTCGGGCCGGGCGCGGCCGGCCGGATGACCCAGGACACCCTCACCGACCGGCTGTCCTCCTCGCTCGGCAACATCGGCGGCCCCTGATGCGCTGGGACATCTCCGGCTCCTGGGTCTCCTACGCCGTCCCGGCCGCCCTGTTCGCCATCGCCTTCGTCATCAAACTGCCGCTGCTGCGGCGCGCCTGGCAGGACCCGATCCTGCGGGCCACCGCCGTGCTGCTCGGCATCGGCACCCTCGTCTTCGTCTCGCTGCCGCCGGCCAACCTGCACCGCATCAACGTCCTCACCGGCGTCACCAACTTCGCCGCCCTGTGGGTGTGTTCCCTCGCCACCGCCTACTCCGGCGCCTGCCTGTGGCTCATCATCACCTGGCGGGAACCGCCGTCCGCCGCGCGCCGCCGCCGCACCCGCCAGGTCGGGGTGGCGTACGCCGCCGTCGTCGCCGGGCTGTGCACGACGTTCCTGCTCGCCGACCACGACGTGGAACGGCTGCGCGACCTCGACACCTACTACGCCGGCACGCCGTGGATGCGCGAGTTCATCCTGCTCTACGTCGTCGCCCACACCGCTTCCGCGCTGGTCGCCGCCCGCCTGCTGCGCGCCTGGTACCGGGAGGTCGAGGACGCCTGGCTGCGCCGGGCGGTGATCTTCCTCCAGGAGGCCTACGCCCTCGGGCTCCTCTTCGACGCCGCCAAGCTCACGGCCGTCGCCGGCCGGTGGAGCGGCCGGGACTGGGACTGGCTGTCGACCTACGCGGCCCCGCCGTTCGCCATCGCCGAGGCGGCCCTGGTGGCCGTGGCCTTCATCGTCGGACAGGCCGGTCCGCTGCTGGCGGAGCGGCGCCGGCTGGTCCGCGACCACCGGCGCCTGAAACCGCTGTGGCAGGCCATGCTGACCATCGCCCCGCCCGCCGCGCCCGCCGTCGGCCGGGTCAGCGGCGCCGCCCTGCGCCTGGAGCTGCGCCGGGCCGCCATCAACGACGGCCTGCTCAAGCTGGGCCCGTACCTGAGCACGTCCCGGCGGGAGCGGGTACGGCGGGCGGCGACCGCGGCGGGCTACCCGGAGCCCGTCGCGCGGGGCATCGCCGGGGCGGTGGACCTCCGGTTCGCCGCGGCGGCGCTGCACGCGCCCGACGACCGGGCCCGCCCGGAGGACGGCAGCACCGGGTTCCCCTGCGTCCCCGACAGCGAACTGGAGAACGTCTCGCACGCCCTGCGCAACCACGAGGCGGCGATCGAGAGGTTCCACCGGCAGGCCCTCGCCGCCGAGGGCCTCGGCGCGCGGGACCTGGGCGCCCCCGCCTGACGGGGCGGAACACGCGAGGTGCCGCGAGGATCCCGCCGAAGGAGCCGGCCGGACGGCCGCTGTGGCGTGGTTCACACCGGTGTCGTGTCACGGGAGGACCGGCCCGCCTCGTCTCGGGAGTGACCGACTGCTCCGATGGGAGGCCCGAGATGAAGGTTGTGGTGGTGGGTGCCGGGTACGCGGGCGCGTTCGCGGCGAACCGGGTGGCCAAGAAGGTGAAGGGCGCCGAGGTCACGGTGGTCAACGCGCGTCCCGAGTTCGTCGAGCGCATCCGGCTGCACCAGCAGGTCGCCGGGACGGGCTCGGCGGCGACGCCGCTCACCGCGATGCTGCGGCCCGGCATCGCCGTGCGGATCGGCAGCGTGGAGAAGATCGGCGACGGCACGGTGGTCCTGGACGACGGCGAGAGCCTCGCGTTCGACCACCTCTTCCTGGCCGTCGGCAGCACGGTCCGGGCCCTGCCGGGCACGGTCCCGGTCGGCACCTGGGAGGGCGCGCAGCAGGCGCGGGCCCGGCTCGCCGCGCTGCCCGGCGGGAGCACCGTGACGGTCGTCGGCGGCGGGGCGACGGGGGTGGAGACCGCGACCGAGGTCGCCGAGGCCCGGCCCGACCTGCGCGTCCGGCTCGTCGCCCCGGCGGTCGCCGACTGCCTGTCGGGCGGGGCGCGGCAGCGGGCGCTGGCCGCGCTGGACCGGCTCCGGGTGGAGACCGTGGCCGACGCCGTGACGGAGGCCGCCGCGGGCGTCGTGCGGCTCGAATCGGGGCGGGAGCTGGACTCCGACCTGACCCTGTGGGGGATCGTGGCGGGCGTGCCCGACCTTGCCGCGCGCAGCGGCCTGGAGGTCGACGCGGACGGCCGGGTCGCCGTGGACGCCTGCCTGCGCAGCGTCACCGACCCGCGGATCTTCGCCGTGGGCGACTGCGCGGGCGTGGCCGGCGCCCGGTTCGGCTGCCAGACCGCAGCCCCGCAGGCCCAGGCCGCCGTCGACGCCCTCGCCCGCATCGCCGGGGGCCGCGAGCCGGAGGCGTACGAGCTGCGCTACGCGGCCCGGTGCGTCAGCCTCGGGCGCAAGGACGCGGTGGCCCAGTTCACCCACCCCGACGACAGCCTCAAGGACAGCCACCTCAAGGGGTTCGCCGCGGTGGCGTTCAAGCGGATGGTCCTCACCGGCACCCGCTACATCACTCGCAAGGCGGTCAGCGCCTGAGGCCCGCGCACGTCGGCAAATGGTCGGAACTGGGCGGTTCTGTCGCGACCATCCGGTATATCCTGAAATGAGCCTACGAGGCGAGTGAGGGAGTCCGACCGGAGTAGCCGACTCAGGCGAGACGCGAAGAGCATCCGCCCGGGCCGACGGCGACGGTAGGGCTGAGAGGTCGGAAGGCAGCGATGCCGGACGACGACCCCCATCACCTGATCCGGGTCATACCGGCGAAGGGAACCCGTCTCGTAGGTCTTTCCCGTGCCGACCGGCCGTTTCGCGCCGGTCGGCTTCCTTCGTGCCGGCCGGTCTTTCCGCGCGGGCTCTCTTCGCGCCCGCGGCGCCGGCCCTCAGGGCCGCGCGGCGGCCGGGTCGGTCAGGTCGATCAGGCGGCACACCGTCTCGATGTCGATCCTCACCTGGGCGATGGAGGCGCGACCGGACAGCCAGGTGATCAGCGCCGAGTGCCAGGTGTGCTCGATGACCCGCACCGCGGACGACTGCTCCGGCGTCGGATGCTCCAGGCCCATCGCGTCCAGGATGATCGCGGTCGTCTGCCGGGAGACCTGGTCGACCTCGGACGAGACGCTGCGGTCGGCGAAGGTCAGCGCCCGGACCATCGCGTCGGCCAGGTGCGGCTCCCGCTGGAGGGCGCGGAAGGCGCGCATCAGGGTCTCCGCGACCCGCTCGGCCCCCGAGTCGCCCGCCGGGGGCCTCTCGCGCAGGGTGGCGTGCATGCGCTCCAGCTGGTCGTGCATGGTGGCGACCAGCAGGTGCACCTTGGACGGGAAGTAGCGGTACAGCGTGCCCAGGGCCACCCGCGAGGACTCGGCCACCTCGCGCATCTGCACGGCGTCGAACCCGCCCCGGCTCGCGAGCCGCGCGCTGGCCTGCAGGATGCTGCGGCGGCGGGCCTCCTGCCGCGCGGTGAGGGGCGGCGCGGCCGGGCGCGAGGTGCTGGCTTCCGCAGGCATGGGTCCCGTTCCGTGACAGTCGGTGAGGGGGTCGGCAGGGCTCGTGATCGGACGGCGTGACAGGGCCGCGCGCCGTGGCGCGAATCACCTGATCCCCTGCTCACAGCGCCCCTACCTGCCGGTAGATTCGGAGCCTCTTGAACGATCAAGTCTGAAACTTGTTCTAGATTAGCGTCCCGTCGTAGTCTCGCGGGACAGTGCAGGCAGAAGGGGGCACGGAGTGACCGCTGAGGCCCGGGAAGCGGGTGCCGATCGGGACCCCGCAGCTGACGGCGAGCGACCGCTCGACATCGCCCTCCTCACCTACAAGGGGAACCCGTTCTGCGGCGGGCAGGGCGTCTACGTCCGGCACCTCTCGCGCGAGCTGGCCCGCCTCGGCCACCGGGTGGAGGTCATCGGCTCCCAGCCGTACCCCGTGCTGGACGAGGGCTACCCGAACCTCACCCTCACCGAGCTGCCGAGCCTCGACCTCTACCGCCAGCCCGACCCCTTCCGCACCCCGAAGCGGGACGAGTACCGGGACTGGATCGACGCCCTCGAAGTCGCCACCATGTGGACCGGCGGCTTCCCCGAGCCGCTGACCTTCTCGCTGCGCGCCCGCCACCACCTGCGCGCCCGGCGCGGCGAGTTCGACGTCGTCCACGACAACCAGACCCTCGGCTACGGCCTGCTGGGCGACATCGGCGCCCCCCTCGTGACCACGGTCCACCACCCCATCACCGTGGACCGGCGGCTGGAGCTGGACGCGGCCCGGACCTGGCAGCGCCGCTACTCGGTGCGCCGCTGGTACGCCTTCACCCGGATGCAGAAGCGCGTCGCCCGCCGGCTGCCCTCCGTCCTCACCGTCTCCGGCAGCTCCCGCCAGGAGATCGTGGACCACCTCGGGGTCCGCCGCGACCGGGTCCACGTCGTCCACATCGGCGCCGACACCGATCTGTTCGCGCCGAATCCGGCCGTCGCCGAGGTGCCGGGCCGGATCGTCACCACCTCCAGCGCGGACGTGCCGCTCAAGGGGCTGGTGTTCCTCGTGGAGGCGCTCGCCAAGGTGCGCGCCGAGCACCCGGGCGCCCACCTCGTCGTCGTCGGCAAGCGCCCCACCGAGGGCCCGGTCGCCCGGGCGGTCGAGCGGTACGGCCTCGAAGGCGCCGTCGACTTCGTCAAGGGCATCTCCGACGCCGAACTGGTCGACCTGATCCGTTCCGCCGAAGTGGCCTGCGTGCCCTCCCTCTACGAGGGCTTCTCGCTGCCCGCCGCCGAGGCCATGGCCACCGGCACCCCGCTGGTCGCCACCACCGGCGGCGCGATCCCCGAGGTGGCCGGCCGCGACGGCGAGACCTGCCTCGCCGTACCGCCCGGCGACGCGGACGCGCTGGCCACCGCGCTGAACCGGCTGCTCGGCGACCGCGACCTGCGCGCGCGGCTCGGCCGGGCGGGCCGCGAACGGGTGCTGGCGAACTTCACCTGGGCCCGCGCCGCGGAGGGCACCGTGGCCCACTACCGCGAGGCCATCGCCCGTGCCGCCCGCACCACGCCCTCGACGGGTTCCGCCCCGGGCGGCCTCTCCCACGCCCGGACCGGCTCGCGCGGGGCGACCCCCACCGCGGCCCCCGTACCCGGCCGCTCCGCGGCCCCGGCGAGCGTCGCGGCCCCGCCCACCGCCGCGTCCGCGACCTCGACGAGTGACACCAGCGTCTCCTCCGAAAGCAGGGCCACGTGCTGACCGTCGACTTCTCCCGGTTCCCGCTCGCCCCGGGCGACCGCGTCCTGGACCTCGGCTGCGGGGCCGGCCGGCACGCCTTCGAGTGCTACCGGCGCGGCGCCCGGGTCGTGGCCCTGGACCAGAACGGCGAGGAGATCCGCGAGGTCGCCAAGTGGTTCGCGGCGATGAAGGAGGCCGGTGAGGCCCCCGAGGGCGCCACCGCCACCGCCATGGAGGGCGACGCCCTCGCCCTGCCGTTCCCCGACGAGTCCTTCGACGTCGTCATCATCTCCGAGGTGATGGAGCACATCCCCGACGACAAGGGCGTGCTCGCCGAGATGGTCCGGGTGCTCAGGCCCGGCGGCCGGATCGCCGTCACCGTCCCGCGCTACGGCCCCGAGAAGGTCTGCTGGGCCCTGTCCGACGCCTACCACGAGGTCGAGGGCGGCCACATCCGCATCTACAAGGCCGACGAGCTGACCGGCAAGCTCCGCGAGGCCGGCCTGAAGCCCTACGGCAGCCACCACGCCCACGCCCTGCACGCCCCCTACTGGTGGCTGAAGTGCGCCTTCGGCGTCGACAACGACAAGGCGCTGCCGGTGCGCGCCTACCACAAGCTGCTCGTCTGGGACATCATGAAGAAGCCGTTCGCCACCCGCCTCGCCGAACAGGCGCTCAACCCGCTGATCGGCAAGAGCTTCGTGGTCTACGCGACCAAGCCGCACCTCCCCTCGCTCGCCGCAGAGGCGGACGCCAGGTGACCACCCCCCGGACAGAACACCTCGTCCTGCCCGGGGTCCTCACCGCCGGGCAGGCCGCCGCGACCGTCGCCGGCATCCTCGCCGGGCAGCGCGAGGACGGCGCGATCCCGTGGTTCCGCGGCCACCACCTCGACCCCTGGGACCACACCGAGGCCGCCATGGCCCTGGACGCGGCCGGCGAACACGAGGCCGCCGAGCGCGCCTACGCCTGGCTGGCCCGGCACCAGAACGAGGACGGCTCCTGGTACGCCGCCTACGCGGACGGCGCCCACGACGACGTCACCGACCGCGCCCGCGAGTCCAACTTCGTCGCCTACATAGCCGTCGGCGTCTGGCACCACTACCTCTCCACGGGCGACGACACCTTCCTGGACCGGATGTGGCCGGCCGTCTACGCCGCCGTCGAGTGGGTGCTGCGGCTCCAGCAGCCCGGCGGGCAGATCGGCTGGCGCCTCGGGGACGACGGCACGCCCGCCACCGACGCCCTGCTCACCGGCAGCTCCTCCATCCACCACGCGCTGCGCTGCGCGCTCGCGATCGCCGAACAGCGCGAGGAACCGCAGCCGGACTGGGAGCTGGCCGCCGGGGCGCTGCGGCACGCGATCCGCCGCCACCCCGAACGCTTCCTGGACAAGGACCGCTACTCGATGGACTGGTACTACCCGGTCCTCGGCGGCGCCCTGACCGGAGCGGAGGCCAAGGCCCGGATCGAGGCGGGCTGGGACCGGTTCGTCGTGCCCGGCCTGGGCGTGCGCTGCGTGGTCCCCAACCCCTGGGTGACCGGCGGCGAGTCCAGCGAACTCGCGCTCGCCCTGTGGGCGGTGGGCGAGTCCGACCGGGCCCTGGAGATCCTCCAGTCCATCCAGCACCTGCGCGACCCGGACTCCGGCCTCTACTGGACGGGCTACGTCTTCGAGGACGACGCGATCTGGCCCCGCGAACTGACCACCTGGACGGCGGGCTCGCTGCTGCTGGCCGTGGCCGCGCTGGGCGGCCACGAGGCCACCTGCGCGGTCTTCGGCGGCGAGCACCTGCCGGCCGGGCTGGAGCCGGACTGCTGCGCCTGACCCGCGCCGGCACGGGCACCGGACACACCGCTCGGTACCGTCAGTACCGGTGTATCCGGCGGGCTATCGCGTGGCCGACGAACAGATAGACCACGGCGGCCAGGCCGTACCCGGCGACCACGCGGGCCCAGGCCTCGTCGAAGGTGAACAGGTCGTGCGACCACCCGGCCAGCCAGGCGGCCGCGTCGTGCACGAACCGGACCAGGTCGTTGCCCCGGTTCGCGTCCAGCAGGTACATCAGGATCCACAGGCCGAGGATCAGCGCCGCGACGTCGGCGACGACCGCGATGACCGTCCCGGCCTGGTTCGCACCGTTGCGATATCGAGTGGACATACTCTGCGGATTGCCGCGGGACGGCTCCTGTAACCCCGGATACGACCCCGGCGAGCCCCCGAGGCGCCCCCGAGATGACCCGGATGGCGTCCCCCGAGTGGCGCGCGGCCGTGCCCCGGGCGAACCTGCCGGAGGAACCAGACCGCTCGGGGAGGACGTCGGGAGGACCCCGTGCCCGTACCGATACGGCGCCTGTTCGTGGCGCTCACCCTGTGCTGCGCCCTGGTGGCCGGTGCCACCGCGTGTGGGAGCGGCCAGCAGAGCAGTACGAAGGACACCTCGGCGGCGGCCCGGGCACAGGCCGTGCCCGCCGCCGACAGCCCCAGCCCCAGCACGTCCGCCGAACGCCAGAAGTTCGCCAAGACCCGGTTCGTGGCGAACGCGGGCCTCGCCGCCGGCGCCACCTACCAGTGGATCGTGAAGCCGTGGAAGGCGGGCAAGTTCAAGAAGGGCACCAAGGGCCGCCGGCTGGCCCTGGTCAAGGCGGGCGTCGCCGGCGTCTTCGCCTACAACCGGCTCAAGGCCGCCCAGAAGAACGCCCAGGGCGACCCGACCCTCAGCAAGGCCCTCGTCCCGCTGGGCGCCGGCATCGAGAGCCTGAAGGGCCTGGCGGGCAAGCTCCGCAAGGGCGACGAGAGCGCGGCCGGTCCGTTCGACGACATCATCAACCAGGTCAAGGACGCGGGCAGCAGCGCCGGCGCCCCGGTCAAGCAACAGGTGCCCTCGGCCGCCGAGCTGTCGAAGGGCTAGCGGTGCCGTCGGTGGGCTGGGCGCACATCGCCTGACGCATCGTCATATGTCGTTCGGTGGGCGACCGGACGGCAACGGCCCCTCGCCCGGAAGGACGAGGGGCCGTTGCGCGACGGCGATCCCGGCTCAGCCGCGCTGGATCCCGGAGGTGTCCTGGAGCACGCCACGACGCCCGTCCTGGGTCTGCGCGACCAGCGCGGCACCGCGCTGCTCGACGGCCAGGTACCAGGTGCCCGGCGCCAGTTCGGCGATCTGGCCGCCCGAGCCGTCCTCCGCGAACAGCGGACGGGTCACCGGCACCGCGAACCAGAAGGGGGAGAAGTCGGCGGCCGGGGGCTGCGCGGCCGGGGCGGCGGCCTGCGCGGCCGGCTGCGGCTGCGGCGCGTAGGGCTGGCCCGGCTGCGGCTGGGCGCCGTACGGCTGCTGCGGCTGGGCGCCCGGGTAGCCGTAACCGCCGGGCGGCTGCGCGCCGTAGGGCTGCGGGGCGGGCGGCTTCGGGGCCGGGACCAGGGAGGCCTGGAGGGCGGGGACGAGCGGGGTGGCGATGGCGGCGGCGGCCATCACCAGGGTGGCGATCAGGGCGAGGATCAGCCCCGTGCCGGCGTCGGGGGACCGGTCGGAGCCCTCGCCGATGTTGTCCAGACCGCCGACCGGGTCGAAGACGTTGCCGAGCGCGCTCCACGCGGCGAAGACCGCGAACGCCACGCCGAACGCGCCGAGTTCCAGACCCGCGATCTTGCGGGGCTGCGGCAGGCCGCGGCTCACGACGATGAGCGCCGCGCCGATGAGGCCCGCCAGTACGACGCCGAGCAGGACCGGTCCGCTCTCCCAGAGGTTCGGCAGGTCGACGCTGTCGGGCAGTCCGTCGTACGAGTAGTTGTCGAGGAACGACGCGATGAGGAGCACCACCGCTGCTCCGATCACCACGCCGTCGCCTCTAGTGAGGGAGCGGATATTCACTTCAGGTCCTTCGTAGGTCGTCTCGTCGTCGGTAGACACTACAGTCCGCAAGATCGGGCTGTCCGGCCGGTTACGGCCGCCGGTCACGAATCGCGCAGGAAACTCACGATTCCCTCGGAGATCCCTTGCGCCGCCCGCTGCCGCCACGTTCCGCTGGTCAGCAGGCTCGCGTCCGTGTCATCGCGCATGTTGCCGCATTCGATGAACACCTTGGGAACCGTTGACAGATTGAGACCACCCAGGTCCGTCCGCGTGACCAGACCGGTACCGTCGCCGACGTAGTTGGCGGGCGGCTCACCGGTCGCGCGGCGGTAGTCGCCCGCGACCCGCACCCCCAGCTCGTGGGACGGCCCGACGATGGGACGGGTGTCCGCCGCGCCGGCGTGCACGGACCCCGGCAGGATCACGTGGAAGCCCCGGTCGCCGGGGGCGGAGCCGTCGGCGTGCAGCGAGATCGCCGCGTCCGCGTGCGCGGCGTTCCCGATCCGGGCCCGCTCGTCCACGCACGGCCCCCAGGCCGGGCTGTCGCCGTCACGGGTCAGCCTCACCGTCACGCCCTCCCGCTCCAGCAGAGTCCGCAGCCGGTGCGCCAGGTCCTCGGTGAACCGCGCCTCCGTGTAACCGGCGTCGGTGGACGTCCCGGTGGTGTCGCACTCCTTGAGGTTGGTGCCGATGTCGACCTGGCGGTCGATCTCGGCCGTGTGCCGGAAGTTGCCCGGGTTGTGCCCCGGGTCGATGACGACGACCTTCCCCCGCAGCGCCGCCGAGCCGCCCGGCCGGGCGGCGGGCGAGCCGGTCACCTTGCCGTCGTCGCCACGGGAGGCCGCCGGGGCGGAGGCGCGCGGGGCGGACGAGGGGACCGTACGGACCTCGCCGCCCGGACCCCCGTCGCCCAGCGCCTCGTACACCGCCCAGCCGAGCAGCGCGCCGGGCACCAGCGCGGCGAGCGCCACGGTCAGCGGGCGGCGCCGGGGCCGGCGGGGCTGGGGGGCATCGAATTCCGGACCTGTGTACGACACGTCTGCGACTCTAACCGGGGCCTCAGATTCCCGCCCCCGTGCGCCGCAGCACGCGCAGCGAGCCGGTGGCCGAGACCTCGGTGAACGCCCCGGAACCGAGCGCGCGCAGGTACACCCGGTAGGGTGCCTGGCCCGTGAACTCGTCCTCGGGGTGCGGGAAGACGTCGTGGATGACCAGCAGGCCGCCCTCGGCGACGTGCGGGGCCCAGCCCTCGTAGTCGGCGGCGGCGTGTTCGTCCGTATGGCCGCCGTCGACGAACACGAAGCCGAGCGGGGAGTTCCAGAGCGCCGCGATCCGCGGGGAGCGGCCGACGAGGGCGACCACGTGCTCCTCCAGCCCCGCGCGGTGCAGGGTCCGGCGGAACAGCGGCAGCGTGTCCATCAGCCCGATCTCGGGGTCGACCGTCTCCGGGTCGTGGTAGTCCCAGCCGGGCTGCTGCTCCTCGCTGCCCCGGTGGTGGTCGACGGTCAGGGCGGTCACCCCGGCCTGCCGGGCGGCGTCGGCCAGCAGGATCGTGGAGCGCCCGCAGTAGGTCCCGACCTCCAGCAGCGGCAGCCCGAGCCGCCCCGCCTCCACCGCGGCCGCGTACAACGCCAGTCCCTCGTCCACGGGCATGAACCCCTTGGCCGCCTCGAACGCGTCCATGATCTCGGGCTTGGGGGTGGGGGCAGACATGGCGCCCTTTCGCTCGTACGACTGTCCAAACCCCGCATATGCTGCCGCACCCCCGGCCACAGGGGTGACCGGGGGTGCGATCGACGCCCCGCGAAGGGGGCGCGGGGAACGGCGCGAGGGGCCGCGGCGGGCCGGCGGCCGCAGACGGGCGCAGCCACCGGCGCCCGCGGGGCATGGGGAGCCGCGCGACCGGACCGGCCACCGCGAACCCGCGGCCGCCGAACCGCGCAGCCCCCGAGGCCTAGGCGCTCACGGCCTCGCCAGGCAGCGAGAGATCGAGGGAGACGGCCCGCTCCTCCCCGGAATGCGTGGCGGAAGAGGCGAGCGGCCCATGGCCGGAGGCCTTCGCGGCGAGGACGTACGCCCCCTGCGCCGGCACGGCCAGCACATACCGCCCCTCCTCGTCGGAGACGGTGGCCCCCGCCTGCCGCCCCCGCCGGTCGATCAGCGTGACCTTCGCCCGGGCCACCGGAGCACCGTCGGCCCCCAGCACGCGCCCCCGGAAGCCCCGCAGCACCTCCTCGGCCCGCTCCAGCGCGGCGTCCTCCTCGCTGCTGGCCCGCAGCTGCGTGTGCCGCTGCGCCGCCCGGGGGCTCTTCGGCAGGAAGAGCGCCAGCAGCAGGCCGACGGCCACCGCGGCGGTGGCGATCAGGAAGGACACCCGGAAACCGTGCATGGTCGGGATCGCGACCCCGCCCACGTCGTTCGCGGTGTTGGCCAGCACCATCCCGACGACGGCGCTGGACACCGACGTGCCGATGGACCGCATCAGCGTGTTCAGACCGTTCGCCGCACCGGTCTCGGACGCCGGGACCGCGCCCACGATCAGCGCGGGCAGCGAGGAGTAGGCGAGGCCGATGCCCGCGCCGAGGATCACGGACGTGACGATCGTCTGCCAGGCCGCGTCCATCAGGCCGAGCCCGCCGCCGTAGCCGATCGCGATGATCAGCAGGCCGGTGATCAGGGTGACCTTGGGGCCGTAGCGCGCGGACAGCCGCGCGTACACCGGCGCGGTGAACATCATGGTCAGGCCCAGCGGGGCCACGCACAGACCCGCGACGACCATCGACTGGCCGAGGCCGTACCCGGTCGCGGTGGGCAGCTGGAGCAACTGGGGCAGGACGAGCGAGACGACGTAGAACGCCACGCCGACCATGATCGACGCGAGGTTGGTGAACAGGACCGCCGGACGGGCGGTGGTGCGCAGGTCGACCAGGGGCGCCTGGACGCGCAGCTCGAACAGCCCCCACACGACGAGGACGACGACGGCCGCGGCGAACAGGCCGAGCGTCGTGCCCGAGGACCAGCCCCAGTCGCTGCCCTTGGTGATCGGCAGCAGGAGCAGCACCAGACCGGTGGACAGACCCAGCGCGCCGACCAGGTCGAAGGAGCCCCGTGCGCGCATCGGGGACTCGGGCACGACGAGGAGGGTGAGGGCGATGGCGAGCACGCCGAGGCCGGCGGCGCCGTAGAACAGCGCGTGCCAGTCGGTGTGCTGGGCGACCAGGGCCGCGGCGGGCAGCGCGAGGCCGCCGCCGACGCCGATCGAGGAGCTCATCAGGGCCATCGCCGAGCCGAGCCGCTCACGCGGCAGCATGTCCCGCATCAGGCCGATGCCCAGCGGGATCGCGCCCATGGCGAAGCCCTGGAGGGTACGGCCGACGATCATGGTGAGCAGTTCGCTGGTGAACGCGCTGACCAGGGCGCCGATCACCATCACGGCGAGGCTCAGGACGAGCATGCGGCGCTTGCCGTAGAGGTCGCCGAGCCGGCCCATGATCGGGGTGGCCACGGCACCCGACAGCAGGGTGGAGGTGAGGACCCAGGTGGCGTTGCTGGGGGCGGTGTCCAGCAGCTGCGGCAGGTCCTTGATGACCGGCACGAGCAGCGTCTGCATCACCGCGACGACGATGCCCGCGAACGCGAGCACCGGGACCACCGCGCCGCCCGCTTGCCGGGTGGGCTGGTCGGTCGTCGTGTCTGTCATGGAGTGAGGCCTTCCACGTGTCATAAGTGCCGGGTAAACCTCGTATGCACAGGCAACTATTCCGTTGCTTCGGGCCTCTAACGAAATCTTGACCGTTTCATGGGTTTCTGATCCGCCGTCACGCCCGGGTCCGTCGCGGTCGTTGTCGCTGGAAGGCGTTCCGGTCCGCGCGCCGGAGGCAGGTCGGGGCGGGGGAGGGAGAGGAGGGTCGCGGGGCTGGGGGGGGAGGGGGCCGCGGGGTTGGGGAGATTCCGCGAGATGCGCGGGGCGGGGCAACGGTCCGGAGGGCCCGTGGACTCCTTTAGGCATCTAGGAGGTGCCCATGGGGGACGGGAAGCAGGCTCGGGACGAGGAGTTCCAGAGCTTCATGGTCGGCCGCTGGCCGCGGTTGATGCGCACGGCATTTCTCCTCACGGGGGAGCAGCACGCCGCCGAGGACCTGGTCCAGTCGACGCTCGAACAGGTCTATACGGCATGGCGCCGGGTCGGTGCCGCCGACGACCCGGAGGCGTATGTACGGCGGGTGATGATCAATGCCCACGCGCGCAAGCACCGCAGAAGGCTCCGGGAGTTCCTGGCGCCGAAGGACGACTCCGGTCTGCTGCGCGAGGTGGCCGACACGGGGGACCGGATCGCCCAGGCCGACGACCGCGGCGCCCTGCTCAAGGCGCTCGCCCAACTCCCCGCGCGCCAGCGGGAGGCGGTGGTCCTGCGCTACTGGGAGGACCTGACGGAGACCCAGGCGGCGGAGGCCATGGGCTGCTCCGTCGGCACGGTGAAGAGCAACGCGGCCAAGGGGATCGCCAAGCTCCGCGCCATACCGGCACTGGCCGAGACGGTGACGCACGGGAAGCGGAAGTGATGAGCGGGGACCGGGAGAAGCACGACATGACGCAGACGGACATCGCCCTCCTGCTCGCCGACGCGGCGGACGAGGTGGAGATCGGTATAGCCCCGGTCCAGGCGGTCATCCGCGCCGGCCGGCGGCGGCGCACGGCGCGGCGCTGGGCCGTGGCGGCGGCCACCGCCCTGGTGCTGGTGGGCTCGACGGGGGCGACACTGGCGCTGACCGGGCTGCCCGGCGGCGACCGGCGGACGCCCGTGGCCGCCGGTCCGGCGACCCCGGAGGCACGCCATGTGTACCGGCCGCAGCGCACCCCGTTGGGGAGCGGGACGGACCGGGGCAGGGACTGGCGGGTGGAGCTGACCGTATGGGGAGCGCCGCGCGACCGGGCGGAGGCGGCCGGCCAGCTGGAGGCCATGCGGAGGTCCGGGTTCGCCGGGGCGGTGCTGCCTCCCGGACCCGCCGGCCTCGTCAACCGGACGTCGTACTACACGAGCCTGTACCTCGGCGACGACCCCCGCCCCAGGGTGCTCGTCTTCGACACCTTCGAGGAGTGGGACCGCATGGCGGGCCGGGACGTCTCGTTCGGCGCGGCGCCGCTGGGGAAGCAGGGCGCCACGGGCCCCGACCGTCTCGCGGTGGGCCGGGTCGCCGCGACCGCACAGCAGGTCAAGTGCACATGGAAGGAGGGCGGGAGCACCGTGGACCTGCCGGTGAAGGCCGCCGGGGCTCCGGGCAGGTGGTTCCTGTGCCTGGCCCCGGAGGGGGAGGGCATCAAGACGGCGGAGGTGATCCAGTAGGAGACGCCGGTGCGGCGGGGGCCGCGCTCACGCCCTCACAGCCATCCCTGCTGCCGGGCCTCGCGCACCGCTTCGGCCCGGTTGCGGGTGCCGGTCTTGCCGATCGTGGCGGAGAGGTAGTTGCGGACGGTCGACTCGGACAGGGCCAGCCGCGCGGCGATGTCGGCGACGGTCGCCCCGTCCGCCGACGCCTTCAGCACCTCGCACTCCCGCGGGGTCAGCGGACTCGGCCCGGCACTGAGCGCGGCGGCGGCCAGCGCCGGATCGACCACGGTCTCCCCGGCGAGCACCCGCCGGATCGCCGCGGCCAGTTCCTCCACGGGCCCGTCCTTGACGAGGAAACCGGCCGCACCGGCCTCCATGGCCCGGCGCAGATAGCCCGGCCGGCCGAAGGTGGTCAGGATCAGCACCCGGCACCCGGGCGCCCGCGTCCGCAGCCCGGCCGCCGCGTCCAGGCCGCTCATCCCCGGCAACTCGATGTCCAGCAGGGCCACGTCCGCGCGGTGCTCGAGCGCGGCGTCCACGATCCCGTTCCCCGAGCCCAGCTGGGCCACGACCTCGATGTCCTCCTCCATCCCGAGCAACAGGGCGAGCGCGCCGCGCATCATCCCCTGATCCTCGGCGAGCAACACCCGGACACGGGGGGCGGGCCGCTGCTCGCCGGGGGTCTCACTCATGGGGCCAGGGTACGGGGGCGCGGGCTACCTGCCCTCGGTCCCCCGGCGTCACCCCGTGGGCGTCAACTCGTCTGCTCCGACGGGCAGCACGGCCGTGACCGTGAACCCGCCGCGGGCCGAGGGACCGGCCGTGAGGGAGCCGCCCGCCGCCGCGAGGCGCTCGGTCAGCCCCACCAGTCCGGTACCACCCACACCCCCACGTCGAAAGGCACCCACGCCGCCATGCCCGGACGCACGCGGAACCTCACGTTCGAAAGCGCCCGCGCCCCTGCTTCCGGGGGCACCCGCGCCCTCATCACCGGGGGCACGGTCCACGCCCGCGGAGGTGAACGCCAGGCCCCCGGAGGCGGGCCCGCCACCTCCAGCACCGGAGGCAGCACCCACGCCCGCGGAGGTGAACCCCGCGTCCCCGGAGTCGAGCCCCCCGCCTCCCCCGCCGGAGGCGCCCGTGCCGTTGTCCGTCACCGTCAGCCGTACTCGTTCGGCGGCCGAGTCCACGGTGATCTCGCAGCGGGTGGCGTCGCTGTGGCGGACGACGTTGGTGACCGCCTCGCGGACCACCCAGCCGAGCAGCGCCTCGGCCTGCGGGTCGAGCGGCGTCCCGGACTGGCGGACCACCGGCCGCACACTCGCCGCGGACAGCGCCGACCGGGCCCGGGTCAGCTCGGTGGCGAGGCTGCCCTCGCGGTAGCCGGTCACCGCCTCCCGGATCTCGGTGAGCGCCTGCCGGCCCACCGACTCGATGTCCGAGATCTGCGCCAGCGCCGCGTCCAGATCACGGGTGGCCAGCCGCCGGGCCGCCTCCGACTTCACCACGACCACGGAGAGGGTGTGCCCCAGCAGATCGTGCAGATCGCGGGAGAAGCGCAGCCGCTCCTTCTCCACCGCCCGCCGGGCCAGCTCCTCACGGGCGGCCCGCAGCTCCCGCACCGCCTCGGAAAGACCGAGGATCGCGGCGGTCACCATGCTGGACAGGAACGTGGCGTAGGCGATGCCGGTGGCCTCGTCCCAGCCGGCCCGCAGCCACGAGATCGCCCCCGCGTACAGCGTGAGCAGCAGTCCGGCCCGGCCCAGCCAGGGCCCGCGCAGGATCGCGCCGGTGGCCAGGCCCAGCAGCGGGAAGAACATCAGCCAGTTGCCGCCGTAGCCGAGGGCGAGCCCCGTGGTGACCAGGCCGAGCAGCGCCAGCGCCACCCGGGTGGACACCGCCTCCCGCCTGGCCCGGTCGAAGGCGCGGAAGGTGACGTGGACGTAGAGCGAGTTGAAGGCCAGCAGGCCCAGGCCGCCGATCCATGGGTTCGGCGTGTCGCCCTGGATCACATTGGAGAAGGACCCCATGCCCAGCAGCAGCCAGGGCAACAGGGAGAAACCGGTGGGCGGCGGCCCCGGATGGCCGACGCCGGACTTCCTGGCATCGCGCGGCGCCCGCCGCGCGGCCCGGAAGCGCTCGCGCTCCGCCCGCCACCGGTCCCACGGCCCGCAGCACCCCGTCATCTCCGTCTCCCCCTGGTCACATGGTCCTCGCCGTGCGGCGACAGGACGCACAGCGTACGGAGCAAACGTAGGGAACCGGACACCGCCTCGGGCAGATGCGGATGTACGGAGAAGGGCAGTACGAATGTCACGGTCCACCGCCCTTCCCCGACACCCCGCCGGGAGCCTTCACAGCCGTGGAGCGCTCGGTTATACAGAGGGCGCCGGACTGGAACGCGTTCCGGACCGGCTCGCGGCGACCCGGTGCGGCCGACGGCGCGGACGGCCGCACCGGGGTCTTCCGCCACCGTTGTTCCCCGCCCCCACCGTTGTTCTCCGCCCCCGTCGGGGTCACCGTTTCAGGAGTCCCATGCCCATCGACGCAGCGCGGGCCCTCGCGGCCGAACCCCGGACCGGCGAGATCACCTGGGACCACAAGGACGTACAGCTCTACCACCTCGGCATCGGTGCCGGGCGTCCCGCCACCGACCCCGACGAGCTGCGCTACACCCTGGAGTCCCGGCTGCACGTCCTGCCGAGCTTCGCCACCGTCGCGGGCAACGGCCCGCCCGGAGTGATCGGCGGGCTGTCCATGCCGGGGATCGACGTCGACCTGGCACACGTCCTGCACGGCGGACAGGGCATCGAGGTCCACCGCCCGGTCCCGGTACGGGGCACCGCCACCGCCACCGGCCGGATCGCCGCGGTGTACGACAAGGGCACGGCGGCCGTCCTGGTCATGCGCACCGAGGTCGCCGACGCCGACGGCCCGTTGTGGACCGGTGACGCCCGGATCTTCGTCCGCGGGGAGGGCGGCTGGGGCGGCGACCGGGGCCCCGCCGGCCGGCTCGGTCCGCCCGCCGGCGACCCGGACCGGACCGTGGAGCGCCCCGTCCGCGAGGACCAGGCCCTGCTCTACCGCCTCTGCGGCGACTGGAACCCGCTGCACGCCGATCCCGGCTTCGCCAGGCGTGCCGGGTTCGACCGGCCCGTCCTGCACGGGCTGTGCACCTACGGCATGGCTCTCAAGGCGGTCGTGGACACGCTGCTCGACGGGGACGTGACCCGCGTACGCGGGTACGACAGCCGGTTCGCCGGGGTCCTGTTCCCGGGGGAGACCCTGCGCATCCGCATGTGGCGCGAGGAGGGACGGATCCGGGTGGAGGCCGGCGCCGTGGACCGGGACGACGCGCCGGTCCTCGCCGACACCGTCGTGGAGCACACCTGAGGGCCCGGGACGCCGGGCGGGCAGAGAAAAAGGGGGCGCCCGGTCGGACGCCCCCTCCCTTCACTGCCGTCAGGCAGCCGCCTCGGCCGTTTCCTGGACCGGCTTGCGGTGCCGGCCGTGCGGAGCGGTCTCCCTCTCCTGGGCCGCGACCGGGCCCCGGTGCCGGCCGTGGCCGACGGTCTCGGAAGAGCCGGCAGACAGCTGCTCGGTCGTGCTGGTGTCGCTCATCGGACGTATTCACCCCGTCAACATGATCTTCGGTACAGCCGGGCGAGTTTAACCGGCGCACCACGGGCCGAATCCAGGCGCACACGCCGACCGGCACTAGTTCGTTACAAGACGGCCCAGAGGGGCCTCCCGCAAGGGCACGGGCCGCATCATCACCGGCCCGACGGCCCGCGGCAACTCCTCGTCGGGAAAGGCGACTTCCGGTGGGACGGAGCCCCGGTCCCCGGCCGGGGCGAACGCGCCGGCGCCCGGCGGTACGGCGCCGCGGGACTCCGGCCGGACGGGGTCCCCGGACGCCGACGGCACGGCCCGGGGACCCGCGGCTACGGCCGCCCCGCGCTCCGCGGGCACGGCGGTCCCGGGCGCCGGCCGTGCGACGGCACGCGAGGACGACGGCGTTGCAGGCGTCGCGGGGGCCTCAGGTGCCCTAGGGTCCGGAGCCGGTCGCCGTGCGGTGTTCTCCGGGCCGGGTGCCGCCGGTCCGGCGTCCCCCCGGGGAGCGGTCAGGTCCGACACGCCGCACGGTGTCGTCCTCGTCGCGTACGGCAGGCGCAGCACCCCCTCCCGCGTCCACACCCCGGCCCCCGCGAGCCAGCCCTCGGGCGCCGGGAGGTGCCGCAACCGGCGCTCGGCCGGCCGCCAGGTGCCCACCCAGGTGCCGCGCGCGCCGTCGATGCGCAGGCCCACCGCGCAGTTCTCCGGCATCAGCACCTGCCCGGGCTGGATCGCGAACGGCGTCACCACGCAGTCCGGCAGCCGCAGGCACCGGGGGAACCGCACCGGCAGGGTGCTGCCCAGCACGCCCCAGCCCAATCGTTCCTGCCCGGGCGAGGGCGCGTCGGAGGAGATCAGCAGCAGCCCGCTGTCGAGGTCGGCGAGCAGCAGCCGGTCGTCGCTGGCGTCCGTGATCTGCAGCAGCGGCGAGACCACCCCCCGCTCCAGGTCCACCAGGACCGTCTTGGTGCGCCCGCCCAGCTCCCGGTCCAGCGCCAGCAGCCGCCCGGCGCCGTCCAGCCAGACCCCGCCGGAGCAGCGCCCCGGCAGCTCGGCCAGCCGCTCCGGGCCGGACGCCCCGCCCGCCACCCGCCACACCACGCTGGAGCGCGGCCCGCTGGCGAGGGCGTACGCCCGGGCGCCCCCCGGCGCCGGCGGCAGCAGGGTCAGCCGGGTGCCGGGCTCCGGGCACTCCACCGCGCCGAGCGGCAGCTCACCGGTGCCGGGCCCGGTCGGGTACAGCAGCGCGAACATGTGCCGCCCGGCCGCCGGCCGGTGGATCAGCACCCGGCCGTCCCCCATCGGCTGCACCCCGGTGCCGGGCTCCTCGGGCTGGTTGCCGGGCAGCGGCACCGCGTAGGGCTCCGGGCCGTCCAGGGTCCACCGCTCCGGGAACCAGCAGTCACCGGCGGGCGCGAGCCGGGCCGCGTACGCGCCGTCCGCCGTGATCACGCATCCCGCCTCCGGCACGCCGTCGGCCCCGGCCGTGGACGGGGGTTCGAGAGCACAGGCCGTCATCGTTCGGTCACCTCCGGCGACGACGCTAGTTTTCGCAGGCACGGGCAGGGGAGGCGGCCGGACCCGCTTCA
Source organism: Streptomyces sp. NPDC104831 (assembly GCF_055583025.1). Taxonomy (NCBI): domain Bacteria; kingdom Bacillati; phylum Actinomycetota; class Actinomycetes; order Kitasatosporales; family Streptomycetaceae; genus Streptomyces; species Streptomyces sp. NPDC104831. The sequence goes on along the minus strand of NZ_JBVJOT010000046.1, from coordinate 44,808 downwards.
CACATACGGGTGGCGCAGAAGCGATTCACCCGAGGAAACCGGGACGGGTGTGCTGAGCCGGGCCAGACCGGACGCATGCGGTACACCCCCGTCGAACAGCCAGGTAGCCTTGGCCCGTGCCCCGTCTGTCTGAAGTCATCGCCGCGCTGGAGAACCTGTGGCCCGCCGAGCGGGCCGAGTCCTGGGACGCGGTCGGCACGGTGGTGGGCGACCCCGGCCGGGAGGTCACCCGGGTGCTGTTCGCCGTCGACCCCGTGCGGGAGATCGTCGAAGAGGCGGTGCGGCTCGGCGCCGACCTGCTGGTCACCCACCATCCGCTCTATCTGCGCGGAACGACCACGGTCGCGGCCACGCACTTCAAGGGCCGGGTCGTGCACACGCTGATCAAGAACGACATCGCGCTGCACGTCGCCCACACCAACGCCGACACCGCCGACCCCGGTGTCTCCGACGCCCTCGCCGCGGCCCTGGACCTGAGGGTGGTACGGCCCCTCGTGCCGGACCCCACCGACCCGCACGGGCGCCGGGGCCTCGGCCGGGTCTGCGAGCTGGACCACCCGCTCACCGTCCGCGAACTGGCCGCCCGCGCCGCCGAGCGGCTGCCCGCCACCGCGCAGGGCATCCGGGTGGCCGGCGACCCCGAGGCCGTCGTCCGCACGGTCGCCGTCAGCGGCGGCTCCGGCGACAGCCTCTTCGACCAGGTCCGCGCGGCCGGCGTCGACGCCTTCCTGACCGCCGACCTGCGCCACCACCCCGCCTCCGAGGCGGTGGCCCACAGCCCCCTCGCGCTGCTCGACGCGGCGCACTGGGCCACCGAGTGGCCCTGGTGCGAGCTGGCCGCGAGCCAGCTCGACGAGATCTCCGACCGCAACGGCTGGGACCTGCGGGTCCACGTCTCCAAGACGGTCACCGACCCCTGGACCGCCCACGCGGCGTCCATCAACACCCTCTAGCCCACGGGAGCCCCCAACTGAACGCCGCGCCCGCCGACCAGATCCGACTCCTCGACGTCCAGGCCCTCGACGTCCGTCTCCAGCAGCTCGCGCACAAGCGGAAGTCGCTGCCCGAGCACGCCGAGATCGATTCGCTGACGAAGGACCTCACGCAGCTGCGCGACCTGCTCGTGGCCGCGCAGACCGAGGAGAGCGACTGCGCCCGCGAGCAGACCAAGGCCGAGCAGGACGTCGACCAGGTGCGCCAGCGCGCCGCCCGCGACCAGCAGCGCCTGGACTCCGGGGCGGTCACCTCGCCCAAGGACCTGTCCAACCTCCAGCACGAGATCGCCTCCCTCGCCAAGCGGCAGGGCGACCTGGAGGACGTGGTCCTGGAGGTCATGGAGCGCCGTGAGGCCGCCCAGGAGCGGGTGTCCGAGCTGACCGAGCGGGTCGCCTCGGTGCAGGCGAAGATCGACGACGCCACCGGGCGCCGGAACGCCGCCTTCGGGGAGATCGACGGCGAGGCCGCCTCGGTGACGAAGGAGCGCGAGGTCGTCGCCGCCTCCGTCCCGGCGGACCTGCTGAAGCTGTACGACAAGCTGCGCACGCAGCAGGGCGGCATCGGCGCGGCCAAGCTGTACGCCCGCACCTGCCAGGGCTGCCGGCAGGAGCTGGCCATCACCGAGCTGAACGAGATCCGCTCGGCCGCGCCGGACACCGTGGTCCGCTGCGAGAACTGCCGGCGCATCCTGGTGCGCACGGCGGAGTCGGGTATCTGAGAACCTCTGGGGGAGGCGGCGTGCGGGAGTTCATCGTCGAGGCCGACGGCGGGTCGCGGGGCAACCCGGGGCCCGCGGGCTACGGGGCCGTGGTGCGCGACGCGGCGACGGGGGAGACGCTGGCGGAGGCGGCGGAGTTCCTCGGCGTCGTCACGAACAACGTCGCCGAGTACCGCGGCCTCCTGGCCGGCCTGCGCGCCGCGCACGCCCTCGACCCCACCGCGAGGGTGCACGTCCGCATGGACTCCAAGCTCGTCGTCGAGCAGATGTCGGGCCGCTGGAAGATCAAGCACCCCGACATGAAGCCGCTGGCGGCCCAGGCACGCTCCGTCCTCCCGCCGGAGCAGGTCACCTACGAGTGGATCCCGCGCGACCGGAACAAGCAGGCGGACCGCCTGGCCAACGAGGCGATGGACGCGGGGGCGAAGGGCGAACAGTGGTCGCCGTCGCGCTCCCGCGCCGACCTGGCGGCGACGGCGGAGGCGGCACCGGCGGCCGACGGGACGGCCGCACTCCCCGGCGGGGAGGACCGCCCGGCCTCCGGTCAGGCGCACTCCTCCGCCCCCGGCTGGAGTTCGGCGCCCGACCTCGGCGCGCCCGCCACCCTCGTGCTGCTGCGCCACGGCGAGACCCCGCTCACGCCCCAGAAACGCTTCTCCGGCAGCGGCGGCACCGACCCCTCCCTCTCCGCCGCCGGCCGGGACCAGGCGCACCGCGTCGCCGAGGCCCTGGCCAGGCGCGGCACCGTCCAGGACGTGGTGGCCTCCCCCCTCGCCCGCACCCGTGAGACCGCCGCCATCGTCGCCGCCCGGCTGAACCTGGACGTCACGATCGAGGACGGTCTGCGCGAGACGGACTTCGGCGCCTGGGAGGGCCTGACCTTCGGCGAGGTCCGCGAGCGCTACCCGGACGACCTGAACGCCTGGCTCGCCGACCCGGACGCGCACCCCACCGGCGGGGGCGAGAGCTTCGCCGAGACGGCCGTCCGGCTGGCCGCCACCCGGGACAAGCTGGTCGCCGCGTACCCGGGCCGCACGGTCCTGCTGGTCACCCACGTCACCCCGATCAAGACCCTGGTCCGCCTCGCCCTCGGCGCCCCGCCCGAGTCGCTGTTCCGGATGGAGCTGTCGGCGGCTTCCCTGTCGGCGGTGGCGTACTACGCGGACGGCAACGCGAGCGTACGGCTGTTCAACGACACGTCCCACCTGCGTCCCTGAGCCCGGCCGCGGCCCGCGCCAGCTCCTCGATCCGGGCCCAGTCGCGGGCGGCCACCGCCTCCGCCGGCACCATCCAGCTGCCGCCCACACAGCCGACGTTGGGCAGGGACAGGTACTCCGGCGCGGTCGCCGGCCCGATGCCGCCGGTCGGGCAGAACCGGGCCTGCGGCAACGGCCCGGCCAGCGAGCGCAGGTACGCCGTGCCGCCCGCCGCCTGCGCCGGGAAGAACTTCATCTCCCGCACCCCGCGCTCCAGCAGCGCGACCACCTCCGAGGCGGTCGACACCCCGGGCAGGAACGGCAGCCCGGACGCGCGCATCGCCGTCAGCAGCGCCTCCGTCCAGCCGGGGCTGACCAGGAACCGCGCTCCCGCCGCGGTGACCGCGTCCACCTGCTCCGGGGTGACCACCGTGCCCGCGCCGACCACCGCGTCCGGCACCTCGCCGGCGATGGCGCGGATCGCCTCCAGCGCCGCCGGGGTCCTCAGGGTCACCTCGATCGCGGGCAGCCCGCCGGCCACCAGCGCCCGCGCCAGCGGCACGGCGTCGGCGGCGTCGGCGAGCACCACCACGGGCAGGACGGGCGCGAGGTCCAGGACGGAGGGGTCGGCGGCGGAGGGCAGCGGCGAGGTCATGCCCTCATCGTGCCCAGCGGCTGCATCACCCGCAATGAGCGTTGCGTATGCTGCAATGAACGCTCAGTGGATCTCGTCCACCAGCACGTCCAGCGCCCACGCCCTGCCCGCCTTCCCGGGGGCCTCGGCCTCCACGGTGTAACCCAGCTCCCGCAGCGTCTCCACCAGCTCGGCGGGGCCGTCCGGCGCGGCCCCGGACGTCAGCAGGGCGCGGACGATCCGGCCCTTCGTCGCCTTGTTGAAGTGGCTGACGACCTTCCGGGTGGGCGCGTGCAGCACCCGCACCGTCGCCGTACGCCCGGCCACCTCGCCCTTCGGCTTCCAGGCGGTCGCGTAGGCCGAGGAACGCAGGTCCAGCACCAGCCCCTCGCCGGCCGCCGACGGCAGCACCTCGGCCATGGGTGCCCGCCAGTGCCCGGCCAGCGCGCCCAGGCCCGGCAGCCTCACGCCCATCGAGCAGCGGTAGGAGGGGATCCGGTCCGTCACCCGCACCGCGCCCCACAGCCCGGAGAACACCAGCAGCGAGTCCGCCGCGCGCCGCCGGGCGTCCGCGTCCAGCGTGGCCAGGCCGAGGGCGTCGTAGAGGACGCCCGTGTAGATCTCCCCGGCGGGGCGGGCGCCGGCCGTGCGCAGCCCGGCGTTCTTCGCGACCTCGCCGCGCAGCCCCTCGCTCAGCCCGAGCACCTCGCGGGCCTTGTCCGGGTCGCCCGAGCACAGCTCGACCAGTTCGCCGAGCACGGCCTCCCGGGCGGCGGTCAGCCCCGGCAGGGACAGCGAGCCCAGCTCCAGCGGGGCGCCCTCACCCGCGTTCGCCTTGCCTTCCGAGGGCGGCAGCAGGACCAGCAACACGTACTCCTCACGTAGACCTCCGCGCCAGGGTACGGCGGCCCCGCGGGCGGCCTCGAACCGCCGGGGTCCGGTCGCCCGCGGGGGCCTGGGCCGGGGCGCCCGGGTCGTCGGCGCACAGCCGGACCACGCTGACCGGCCCGCGCCGGCCCGGTACGGCCGTGTGCGCGCCGGGCTCGGCCGGTTCCGGCGCCACCGTGGCCTGCGGACCGACGATCAGGCCGGGGGCGTCCGGCTCCGGTGTGAAGGACACGCCGACCGGTTCGACGGCTTGACGGCTAACGCCGTTAGCCATACGGTCGTGGCTAACAGCGTTAGCTCACCCTGATGCGCCGCGTTCACGCCCCGGAGGCAGCCATGACCGTGTCAACCGCCACGACCACCGTGACGCGGCGCCTGCCGCACCCGGTCGTCCTGCGACGCGGAGTCTGGCTGGTGTCCGCCCTGTCCTGGTCGGTCCTCGCGGTGATGCAGGGCGTGCACCACGGCTGGCCGGCCGTCGTGCTCGCCCTGGCCTTCCTCGTGCTGCCGGACCTGACCTTCCTGGTGGCGCTCGACGAGGCGCCCCGCATGGCCAAGGGGCAGCTGCCGCCCCGCGCGGTGCCGTACTACAACGCCATGCACCGCGCCCTGGTCCCGCTCGCGCTCGCCGCCGGCTACGCCACGCTCCCGCTGCACTGGCCGCCCGCCTTCGCGGCCCTGTGCGGCTGGCTCGCCCACATCTCGTGCGATCGCGTCTTCGGCTACGGACTGCGCACCAAGGAGGGCTTCCAGCGTGGCTGACCGGCTCACCCCCCGGGCACGGGAGATCGTCACGGCGGCCCGGGACCTCCTGGAGGAGTCCGGACCCGCGCACCTGACCATGCGCACCCTCGCCGACCGCCTCGGCATCAAGGCGCCCTCCCTCTACAAGCACTTCCCCGACAAACACGCCGTAGAGGCCGAGCTGGTGGCCCAGCTGCTGGCCGAGACCGCCGACACCCTGGAGGCCGCCGAGGCCCGTGCCCCCGGCTCGCTGGACGCGCTCGCCGGGGCCTACCGGAGCCACGCCCTCGCCCACCCCCACCTGTACTGCCTGGCCACCGAACGGCCCCTGCCGCGCGCCGCGCTGCCCCCCGGCCTGGAGGACCGCGCCGCCGGGCCCCTGCTGCGCGCCTGCGCCGGCGACGTGGACCTGGCCCGCGCCTTCTGGGCCTTCGCCCACGGCATGGTCGTCCTGGAGATCCACGGCCGCTTCCCGCCCGGCGCCGACCTGGGGGCGGCGTGGAGGCGGGGGCTCGGGGCGCTGGGGGCGTAGGGGGCCGCCGGTCCGCGCGGGGGCGGCCGCCCGGTACCATTGTCCTCACGGCAGACGAGCCGGGCGGACGGCCGCGTGGAGTCCTTCAAGGGCTTCCCGAGGAACGTCCGGGCTCCACAGGGCAGGGTGGTGGCTAACGGCCACCCGGGGTGACCCGCGGGACAGTGCCACAGAAAGCAGACCGCCGGGGACCCAGCGTCCTCGGTAAGGGTGAAACGGTGGTGTAAGAGACCACCAGTGCCCAGGGTGACCTGGGCAGCTAGGTAAACCCCACCCGGAGCAAGGTCAAGAGGGGACACCCCGGTGTCCCTGCGCGGACGATCGAGGGCTGCCCGCCCGAGTCCGCGGGTAGACCGCACGAGGCCGGCGGCAACGCCGGCCCTAGATGGATGGCCGTCGCCCCGGCCGCCGCGAGGCAACCGGGGAACAGAACCCGGCGTACAGCCCGACTCGTCTGCCGCTCAGTGCTACTCACCTGCGAAATCACAGATCAGGGGCCCTGGCGTAGTTGCCTCCGAAGGTGAAGATGTGCGACACGTACCGTGCCGCACATAGCCGGTTGGAGGGACCACGCCGACGCGTGGGGCACTGCTGATCAAATGACGGGCACGCCGTCGCGGAGGTACAGCGGCCGTCCCGTGTCCAGGGCCTTCAGGGCTTGCTCGAACCGGCGCCGGGTGCGGTCCCGGAGGCGACCGGTGGCTTCGGCGGCCGTGACGAAGGCCGCTTCGGACAGTTCGTCGTCTCGTGGCCGCAGCCGGTCGGCCTGGTCCTCGTCCAGGGTGCCGCCGTCGAAGACGAACGCGAGCTGATCATCCCAGGGGCCGTGCGGGGCCACCCAGTCCACCACCAGCAGCCCGAGCAGCGTGAGGCGTATGCCGAGTTCCTCCATCAGTTCACGGCGTGCCGTGTCCTCCGGTGGCTCGTTGGCCTCCGCCATCCCGCCGGGCAGGTCCCATCCCGGTTTGTAGGTGGGGTTCACCAGGAGCACACGGCCGGACGGGTCCCGCAGCAGCACATCGGCCGCCACGCGCTTGCGGGCCTGCTTGGCGTTGCCCTCCGCGAGGTACGCGTTCCACGCGTCGGTGTCGGCGGGATCGGGTGCTGTGGGCCTCATGCGGTGGTGCCTCCCGGGGACGGCGGGATCAGATCGGCCAGCAGGAGCATTCTGGCGCGGCGTGCATCATCGAACCGCGCCAGGTACTCCCGGACCGGCTGGTACCCCTGGTGCGTCTCCAGCAGGCGTCGTAACCCGTCAAGCTGCTGCACGACCCGAACCGAGCCGAGGGTCGGGCTCGTACCAAGCAGGTCGTGGCCGACGCTCACCGCGGCGTCCAGGTCACCCAGGCGCACATGGATGCTCACCAGGATGATCCGGCTCAGAGCCAGGGACCGCGCCCGCCCCGCCTCACGCAGCGCAACAGCTTGTTCGGCGTGCGACAGTGCCTCGTCGTACTGCTCCAGGTCACGCAGGATCAGAGCTGACTCGCTGGCCAGCGCGGCGGCGTCGAACGGGCTCAGCCACGGGTGATCAGCAGCGGGCGAAGCCTCCAGGTCGCGGTGCGCGGCCTCCAGCGCGTGGGCGGCCGGGGTGCGCTGAGACGCGACCGCCAGCGCACGCGCCTGCATGGTGTGCAGCCGCGCCGTCAGCGCGGGAATCCGAGGCCCCTGCGCGACCAATTGGAGCCCGATCCGCGCCCAACCGACGGCCCCGGCCGCATCCCCGGTCTCAAGGGCGAGGTGGCTGCTGCTCGCAGCGACGTGGGCGGCCAACGGGAGGTCACCAGAGGTGCGTGCCAGGGGGAGAGCGCGGGTGAAGTGCTGGGCCGCGCGGTCGTCATGACCGGAGTCGTGAGCCATCCAGCCCGCCATCTCGGTCAGCGCGGCTGCGGCGGCGAACACCTGCGGACCGCTGCCGATGTCGACCAGCCGGGGCGCCACCCGGTCCGACAGGTGCCGGACGACAGCCCCGTACAGCCTGCCGCCGCCGGTCTGCCGGTCAGCGCTGCGGAAATGATCCATTGCCACCAGGTCGTCACCGTCCGGCGGCGGCCGGTCCGTCCGCTCGTGCTCGGCGGTCGCCGGCGCGGGCTCCCACGAGCGTCGAGCCAGCCCCAGCAGATGGCCGGGGACGTGGAAGGCGTCGGAGATCTGCTCGAACAGGGTCAGCTTCTCCACCCGGCTCTTGCCGTTCATGTAGTCGTACAGCCGCCCCTGCGTGATGTCGACGGCGGCAGCGATGCGCCGCGTACTGACACCGCGCGCATTGAGCATCCGGAACACCGCCCCCATGTCCCGCTCGGCGCACGCATGGAGCAGACGTTCATCCCCGAGCAGACCGGCGACGACCTCACGCGGGTCCGGTGACAGACGGTCCATCTGCAACTCCCCCGGGTAGCGAATGAAACCGATGCTAAAGCCAACACCGCCGACCCGACTCCGCGTTGGAGTCACCTCCTGGAGTCTCCTCATCTCCTCCTCCGCGCGTTGACTGGTTGTCAGCCGCCGGGCAGCGCACCCGTGAACGCACCTCGGCGCCGCCCTGCCCGCAGACTTCTCTCCCGAGGCGCTCGGGCGGGGCATACTCCAGCCGCTCGGACCAAGGCGTGACGATGACCATGACCGACGAACGTGTGATTCCAGGGCAATACCCGCGCCACAGCGTCACCCTCTTGAGCGAGGCCGCCGTGTGCCCGAGCCCTTCATCGTCGGACCGGACACCATCGGCGGCCGTTGCCGTTGGGCTCGGGCTGGTGGTGTCCATGGCCTGCGACGAAGTTACCGAGACGCCCCCCCGCGGCATCCGTCCGTCGGCTGTCGGCAGCGCGCGGGACGGTCACTCAAACGCGGGGGAGACCGCAACGGCCGCCCGCCCCACCCCCTGGGGCGGATGGCCCGACTACCCCGGCCGGGGCACAACGCTCGTTCACACCAACTGCCCCGGCTGAGCCCCTCTCGCCGTCCGGAAGTCCCGGGCGGTGGCTGCCACTGTCGGATCACCTGAGAGACGAGGAAACTCATGCAACAGCCTTTGACGTCACTGGATCAGGTCACGCCCTGGGGACTCGGTCGCATGCGGCCCTACCCGACTGCGGCCGTCCTTCCTGCCGCCCGGCCCGTCCTCGACCCGCACACGCAGATCCCCGTGTGGGTCGGCCCCGACGGCGCTCCGCTGACGGCGGAGGCCAAGCACAAGCGGTCGGAGACGTCGCAGGAGACGAGCACGAAGACCAGCCTGGACGGCACCCCGGACCAGGGCAGCGACCAGAACGGGGACTCTGACTGATGGCTGCGGGTGGGCCGCCCGTCCTCGTCGTCACACGCCTGGACGACGCGACTGCGGATGAAGTGATCACCGAACTGAACCATCGACGCGTGCCAGTGGTCCGCCTGGACCCCGGCGACTTCCCCCGCGAGGTGACCCTGTCCGGCACCTTCGACAGCATCGGGACCGGCGGCACTCTCGCCACCGTGTCCCGGAGCGTCGACCTGGGGAACGTCCGCTCGGTGTACTGGCGGCGGCCCTCCCCCTACACCGCCGACCTCGCCATGGATGAGCAGACCGGCCGATGGGCCGTCGAGGAAGCCCGCTACGGGCTCGGCGGCATTCTCGCCGCTCTCCCCGGTGCGCACTACCTGAACCACCCCTGGCGCAACCGGGACGCCGAGTACAAGCCGGCGCAACTGGCCACGGCTGCCGCCTGCGGCTTCATCGTGCCACCCACACTCATCACCAACGACCCCGACCGGGCCCGCACCTTCCTCGCCGAACATGGGCCGGTCGTCTACAAGCCACTCAGGGGAACCGGGTACACCGACGACACCGGCCGCGCGCTGACCGTGTGGATCGAGGATGTCACCCCATGCCAGATCGACAGCCGACTACGGCACACCGCACACCTGTTTCAGCAGCGCGTCGGCAAGTCCGCCGACATCCGCCTCACCGCCGTCGGCGACTACCTCGCCGCCGTCCGTATCGACGGTTCACCTGGCGTGGACTGGCGTCGCCACTACGACCGGCTCGCCTATACCCCCGTGCCCGTTCCCCCGGCCATCGTCAAAGGCGTACGCGCCTACCTCGATGCTTTCGGACTCACCTTCGGCGCCTTCGATTTCGGCTTGGACCGTGATGGCGTCTGGCACTGGTATGAGTGCAACCCCAACGGTCAATGGGCCTGGTTCCCCGACCACATCACTGCTCCCATCAAGCACGCCATCGCCGACCGCCTACAGCATGGAGCACCCGCATGACCGACCCCGCCGACCTGCGCCGCCAACTCGCCGCCGCCGTCCCCGTGGACGACCAGGCATGGCGTACGGCACTCGAAACGGTGCCCCGCGAACTCTTCCTGGGCAACGGTCTGTTCCGGTTCGACGGCCGCCAGTGGACCCCCGTACACCGCGACCGGATCGATCCCGGAGAGTGGCTGGGGCTCGTCTACCAGGACACCACCTGGGTCACCCAGGTTGAAGGCACCACCGCCGTCGATGCCACGGGACCCGTCACCGGCCGCCCCACCTCGTCCAGCACGCTGCCCTCCCTGGTCGTGCGCATGCTCGACGTCGCCGGGATCAACGAGGGTCACAAGGTGCTGGAGATCGGCACCGGCACCGGCTATTCCACCGCCATCCTGTGCAGCCGCCTCGGCGACAACAACGTGTACTCCATCGAGTACGACCCGGGTCTGGCCGCCGCGGCGGCGGACCACATCCACGCCGCCGGGTATCACCCCACCCTGATCACCGGCGACGGCCTCGCCGGGCACAAGGACGACGCCGATTACGACCACATCGTGGCCACCTGCGCCGTCCGCCACATCCCCCCGGCCTGGCTGTACCAAGTACGCGCCGGTGGAACCATCACCACCACCATCAGCGGATGGATGCTCGCCTCCGGACTCGTCCGCCTCACCGTCCAGGACGACGGCACCGCCACCGGCCGCTTCGAGCCCGACCAGATCGGCTACATGCTCGCCCGCCCCCACGAACGGCCACCCCGGCCCATCTTCCAGCAGCATGCCGGCCACACCCGCGCCACCCGCGTGAATCCCGCACTCCTGGAAGACTGGACCGGGCAGTTCCTCGCTCAGCTCGCCGCACCGTCCGCGGAACTCATGACTACGGGCACGGGCGTGATCCTCGTGGACGTTGCCACCGGGTCACAGGCGTGGACCGAACCGGCTGAGGGCGGCTGGACCGTGCACCAGCACGGCCTTCTCAGCCTCTGGGACCAGGTGGAAGACGCTCTCGCTGTCTGGCAGGACGCGGGCTCGCCCCCGCACACCGAACTCGGCCTGACCGTGGCCTCGGACGGCACCCAGCGCGTGTGGCTCGGAACACCCGACGGCCCTTCCTGGAACCTGCCGGTCTGACTACCGATAACGAGAGCGTCCGTCACCAAGCCGGGGCGGGTGCCGCCCGGGCAGGTCCGGGGGGCCACCCGTCGCGCAGCAACAAGGTAGTCACCAAAGCACCCGGGGTTGCTCGCCGGTGCGGGCACGCCGGTGAAGGCGTCGGTCGGCGGGGGGCCGGCCGGGGTGTGGTGCGGGGCCTGGTGCTACTGGACGCACGCCGTGGTGAGGGGTGTTCCGGTGGCTCCGGGGACCGGCCCGGAGCCGGGATCGAGCATTCCCGGACCCACGTGCAACTCCCTGAGGAACTCGGCCGAGTACGCGGCGGGGTCCCGGTCGGGAACCGTCTCTCGGAGGGGTTCGGGGGAACTCTGAAGGTCGGACACGGCTGTCCTCTTTCCTTGGGGCAGGGGAGGCGGCGGAAGCGGGGGTATCAGTACCGCGGTCGCCAGATGATCCTCCGTGCGCTGCCAGCGGCCATGGAGGAGCCGCGGTGCGCGGGGACTCGGGGGCTCTCGGCCCTCCGGTGAGAGGGCCGCGGTCAGGGTCCGGGTCCGGGGCTCGAAGTCGATCACGCAGTCGAGGAAGTCGAGCCATTGACCGGTCAGCGGGAACCACGCCTTGTGGACGCTCTCCTTGGCGCTGAACAGCAGCCGGTCCCAGGCGGTGCCGGGGTGTGTCGCGGCCAGCCGGTCGAGGGCGTGGCGTTCCGGGGCACCGCATATCCGTGCGAGGACCCGTGGCGGCAAGGGGCCGTGCGGCTCGGCATCGATGCCGAGGCTCGCGAGCGTGTCAGCCGCCGCCACCGCTGCCGCCCGGTAACCGTCGCAGTGCGTCATGCTGCCGACGAAGCCGCGTGGCCAGACCGGGGCCCCGCCGTACGCCGCGACGAGCGGGACTTCGGGACCGCCCAGCCGGCGAAGCGCGGTGCGGGCGCACCACCGCACGGTGGCGTATTCACGGCGGCGTGCGTCCGGCGCTCCGGCCATCCGGGCCGCCTCCTCCGGGAAGAGCCGCACGGCACGGTCGCCGAAGGTCTCCACGACGGTGACCCCGTCGAGCGTCCCTTCCAGCAGCGAGGGGGTCCTCACGCGGCCTGCGGCTCGGACACGGGGGTGGGCGCCGCGGGAGTCCTGTCCTCGTCCCCGCGCGAGAGCGCGTTGAGCAGGGGCGCCGCGAGTGCCGTCGTGATGAGGGCCATCAGGACCATCGAGGAGAAGAGCCGGACGGACAGCAGCCCCATGCCCATCCCGACGTTCAGCAGCACCAGTTCGGTCAGGCCGCGCGTGTTCATGAGCGCGCCGAGCGCGGCGGCGTCCCTCCAGCCCATGCCGGAGAGCCGGGCGGCGCCGGCGACGCTTCCCAGCTTGCCGAGGCAGGCCACGGCGGTGATGGCCGCGGCCTGCAACAGCCCCTCGCCGGTGAGCGACGTGAGGTCCACGGAGAGGCCGGTCGTGACGAAGAAGATCGGCAGGAGCATCCTGCTCACGTTCTCCAGCGGCACGTGGGCCGCTTGGTGCAGCAGGCTGCCGGCCGCGGGACGGGGCACCACCAGACCGAACATGAACGCCCCGAATATGGCGTGGATGCCGATGTGCGACGTGACGACGGCGGAGACGAACGCTCCGGCCGCGAGCATCGGCGCGGCGTAGGGGAGGTGCCGGGGCCGCATCCGGGTGTGCAGCGCGGCGAGGAGGGGACGGACGAGCCGCAGCATCACGACGACGTACAGCAGGGCCCATCCGATGACGCCGAGGAAGCCGGCCGCGCCGGCCGTGCCGGACATGGCGACGACGACGGCGAGCATGCACCAGGCGAGCAGGTCGTCCATCGCGGCGAGTCCGAGGGACAGGGTCCCGATCCGTGTTCCCTGGAGTCCGCGCTCGGCCACTATGCGTGCCAGCACGGGGAAGGCGGTGATGGACATGGCGACACCGAGGAACAGCGCGAACTCGGCGAAGGGAACGGTGCGGCCCGCGACCGTGCTGTTCGAGCCGTAGATCGCCCACGCGAGCGCGCCCCCGAGGAGCAGGGGGACGAGCGACGAGCTGAGCCCGACCGTCCCGGCCAGGCGAAGGTGTCCCCTGACCGCCCGCTGGTCGAACTCCCAGCCGATCATGAACATGAACAGGAGCACGCCCACCTGGGACACGACACCCAGGGAGGTGCGCACCTCGGCGGGGAAGAACAGGTTCGGCAGGTCACCGGGGACCAGGCCGAGCACACTCGGCCCCAGGAAGATGCCGGCCGCGATCTCGCCGACGACCGCGGGCTGACCGATGCGACGAGCGAGCAGGGTGAAGAGCGTCCCCGCGGCGAAGGTGAGGGCTATGCCGCCCATGGCCGTGACGGCTATCGATTCAGCGCCGGACACTCGTTCTCCAAGTCGTGAGTGTGGAGTCGTGATGGTGCACCCGCCTGGCGAGTGGGAGTGCTGGATGACGCCTGCCGCGGGGTACTCCGCGAAGCGGTCGCGGAGTACCCCGCGGCATGAGGGGCGCGGTCAGCGCGCGGTCGGGGAGAAGTGGGAGTGCAGGTGCGCCCAGCCCTCCGCCCAGTCGCCGAGGTTCGAATCCGCGTTGATGTGGCCCTTGTCGCCGACGTTGATCAACGAGGAGTTCAGCAGTTCGGCGTTGGCCGTCGCACTGTGCAAGGACGCGTACGGGTCCGTCTCACTGGCCACCACGACCGAGGGGAACGGCAGTCGCCGGTGCCGGGCGGAGTCGAATCCCGTCGCCAGCGCGGGGAAGTTCGCGCCGTCGACGTCGGGAAACGCGACCAGGAAGGCGCCGACGACGTCCGGGTCCCGGTGCTCCGCCGCCCACTCGGCGAGCAGCGTGCAGCCGAGGCTGTGCGCGATGACGAGCTTGGGCCCCCGGACCGACCGCAGGCTGGAGTCGAGCTCCGCGACCCAGGTGTCGCGCACGGGCCGGTCCCACGAGGCGTGTTCGACCCAGACCGAGGGGGACAGCCGCGTCGCCCACTGCGACTGCCAGTGCGTGGGGCCGGAGTTGTCGATGCCGGCGAGGAAGACATACGTGAGGGAATCCATGGTCACACCTCGTACTCGACTCCGACACCGTCGAACCGCAGACGGTCCTGGACCACGACGCGCTCGCCGTGCTTGTCGTACCCCGTCAGCAGGCCCGCCTCCATCAGGCGGATGACGATCTGCGAGCTCACCTCCTGCTTCCCGGCGCTGTTGAGCTGCTTGATGACCTCCTTGTAACTGACTTCTTCCTTGACGAGCCTCTGGAAGATCTCGCGGTGTTCGTCCTCGAGCGGGAACTTGACCATGTCGCGTCCGCTCTCGTTGGCCAGCACCTGCTTCCGTTCGAGGCGGAAGGAGAGGGGCTCGACCTTGTAGTAGGGCTTGAGCAGCACCTCGTCACCGGTCCAGGCCAGGCGCGTGATGCGGTTGAGCTGCTTGGTCAGGCCGCCGATCCAGCGCACGCGAGCCGCGTTCAGCTCCTCCTCGGAGAAGTCGTCGCTCAGCTCCTGCCGCTGGTGCCGGCCGATGGCGATCATGGTGGAGGCGCGGTCACGGAAGTCCGCGACCGACGCGGTGGGGTTCTTCGCGTCGTCCTGGACCAGCCGGTCGAACCACTTCTTGCGGCTGAGGCGGGCGTCGTCGGACTCGACGATCCGCCGCTTGCGCCAGAACTCGGAGTCGGGCTCGGTGAACGAGGCGAACGTGTAGAAGGACGCGAGGAACTCGTGGTACTGCTCGTAGGTCTCGCGGTAGCTGCGGTTGTACCACGCGTGGACGGCGGCGAGTTCCGTCTCGTCCTGCGCGATCCGGTCGATGGCGGAGGCCGCCGATACCGCGGACTGGGTGGCGAGGTGGACGCCCTGGGAGAAGAGCGGGTCGGTGAAGCAGGCGGCGTCGCCGACGAGGAAGTAGCGACCGTCCGAGAAGTGATCGGATTCGTACGACCAGTCGTGGACGATGCGGACCTCGTCGGCCCTCTCGGCGTCACCGAGGAGGTCGGTGACGCGCTTGGCCTTGGCCAGCGTCTGCTCGTAGAAGCGCTCCGGGCCGAGTTCCTTGACCTCCGCGGCCTTCGACCGGTCGACCACGAGGCCGACACTGTAGAGGCCCTCCTTCACCGGGATCATCCACACCCAGCCGTCCTCGAAGGTGATCGAGTACGTCGTTCCGTGGAGGTCGCCCTTGAAGGGGTCCTCGAAGTTGAAGTACGACCAGACGGCGAAGTTCTTGTAGAACTCGTCGTAGCGGCGGACCTTGAGCTGCCGGGCCAGCGGGCTGCCGGACCCGCCGGCGTCGATCACGAAGTCACTGCCGACCGTGCGGGTCGTCTCGCCGTCCCGGACGGTCAGGGTGACCGTCTTGTCGGAGGAGATGTCGACGTTGGTCACGGGAGTGTTCTCGTGGACGGTGACACCCCGCTCCCTGACCTCGTCCAGGAGGAGCTGGTCGAACTCCTCCCGCTTGACCTGGATGGAGTGCCCGAACACCCAGGGTGCCGTCTTCGCCGTGGCGAACGAGAAGGTCCACGGGGCCTGGTCCTGCCCCCAGAGGAAGGTCGCCGACGGCTTCTTCACGTAGTTCTGCGCGTCGATCCTGTCCTGCAGCCCGAGGCGGTTGAGGATGGACAGCGTGCCCGGCAGGAAGGACTCGCCCACTCGGTACCGGGGGAACCGGCCCTTCTCGAACACCTCCACCTCGTGGCCCAGCTTCTGCAGCGTCAGCGCCGCGACGCACCCCCCGGGGCCGGCGCCGATGATGGAGACCTTTGCCTTCTTCATTCTTTCTTCCTGTTCCTTGGTGCCGGGCATTTCGACGCCCTGGCAGTAGACGGCGGGAATGGACGCGACGGCTCAGTCCGCACCGAGGATCTTCAGACGGGGAGGAGCGAAGTGGCTTTTCCGGCTGGCGGCGTCCTCGAACAGGGTCAGTCCTGCCTGGAACTTGCTGGAGCTGCCGATCGTGATGTCTGGCGCGACCGTGCACGACAGGCCGAAAAAGTTGTCGTCTCCTGCCGTGACACTGTTGCCGCAGTGGAAGTTCGGAGCGATGAAGTTGTTCGACCCGATACGTGAGTGGTTCCCCACGGTGCAGTGGTAATTGAGCACGTTGAAGGCGCCCAGGGTCGCGTTGACGCCTATGTAGCAATGAGGACCGATGACGTTCCCCGGCCCGGTGAGCTGCGCCGGGTCCACCCTGGAATCCGGGTGGATGATGTTCTCGGCGACAAGGTCATGCTTTTCGATGTAACCGTCGATGACCTCGCGCCGCCGCCCCACGTCCGGCACCGCCAGGACCACCCGCGTGCCGGCGGCCGGCACGGAGTCCTCCAGCGGGGACCACTGTCCGGCGGGAACGTGTACGGGCTCGTCCGCGACTCGCAGGTACCGCTCGATCCGGAAGCCGACCCCGCCCGCGGCGGCGTCTTCGACGTACCGGGAGATCTCGGCGGCGAACTTCCCGGCCCCGATCACCGTGAGGGCAGTCATGTCGCGATCCGCTTCTTCTTGAACCGCTCCGACACGTTGGCGGCGTCCACCAGGTTGATCTTCGTCGGGATCTTGAAGGCGTCGACCTTGTCGGCGAGGAACTCCGTCACATGCTTGCGGAGCTGGGCGCGGTTCATCTCCCCGACGGGGATGATGTCCGCGCAGACCGACTGTCCCGTGATGGCGTTGGGCTTGCCGTAGACGGTGCAGTCGGCGATCAGCGGGCTCCCCATGAGCAGGGATTCCAGCTCCAGCGGAAGGACCTTCTCTCCGCCGACGTTGATGACCTCCTTGGCGCGCCCCTTGATCCTCAAGTAGCCGTCGGCGTTCTCCTCCACCAGGTCTCCGGTGCGGAACCACCCGTCCTCGGTGAGGGAGTCGCTCGGATAGTTCATGTACCCGAGGAACTGGGTCGTGCTCTTCAGGTGGAGTTCCCCGTCGACGACCCGGTACTGGACGTTCCCGTCCTCGATCTTGAAGAAGGTGCTCTTCGACGACTCGCTGGTCGTCGTCGAGATGCCGGTCTCGCTCGTGCCGAAGGTCTGCAGGAGCCGGGCCCGGGGGAACGCCGCGTTCACCCTCTTGAGCAGCTCCTCCGGCATGGGCTCCGTGCCGTACGTGATCAGGCGGAGGCAGGAGAGGTCGTGCTGCTCGTGGAAGCCGGCTATCAGGATGAGGTTGAGGAAGGTCGGGCTGGTGGGCAGCAGCCGGATGCGGTGCTCCTCGATCAGGGCGCAGATCTCGTCCGGGGTACGGCGGCGGGGCACGATCGCGGTGCCGCCCAGGCGGAGGACGCCGAGCAGGGAGTTGATGCCGCCGATGTGATCGAAGAGCAGGAACATCAGGACCTTCGAGGGCTTGCCCCCGACGCGCGCCTTCTTGCCCAGCTTCTCCTCGATCAGGGAATCGAAGTTGTGCAGGATCGCCTTCGGCGCCCCGGTGCTGCCGCTGCTGAGCAGGACCAGACCGGACGCCCCTTCGCGCACGAGACCCGCGTAGGCGTCCGATGCCCCGGCCGGCCCGTCCAGCTTCTCGATGGTCACTTCGCCGCCGGTCCTGAGCACGTGCCGGGGCGCGCAGGAGGCGCTGACCGTGGCGAGCGTGGCCTCCGTCAGGGAGACGACGGGAATGAGGACGTTGCGGTTCAGGTAGAGGGCGAAGAGGGCGGCTATGGAAGTGAGGGAGAAGTCACCGTTGAGGACCACGGCGTCGTGCGGCCGCACCTGGTGCTCCGCCAGTTGCGCGCTCAGCCGCCTGACCCGGTCGGCGAGGTCCGAGTAGCTGTAGGCGGTCCCGCCGTGGATCACGGCCGTTCTGTCGCCGAGTTCGTCGAATCGTTCGAGCAGTTCGTTTCTCATCAGTGGACTCCACCCAGGAAAAGGGTCTCTCCGGTGACGAACCCGGATTCCTGGGAGACCAGGAACTCCGCGGGTCCGACGATGTCGTCGACTGTGCACATGCGCGTGAGTGTCTGCCGCTGCAGCAGTGCGTCGATCTTCTCTGTGGGCACCGTCCGGGTGAGAACGGTGCTGACCGGGGGCAGGCCGATCCCGTTGACCCGGATGTCGAAATCCGCCAGCTCCTTGCTCATCACCCGTGTGAGCTGCTCGACGGCCGCCTTGCTCGCGGAGTAGACCAGTTGCCCTTCCAGTGCCCACGGCACGGCGATCGTCGAGACGTTCAGGATCGCCGGCGCGGGTGACGCGCTCTTCTGCAGCAGCTTCACCGTTTCCCGGCAGCAGTTGAGGACGGCGAAGAAGTTGATGTCGAAGATGCGGCGTGCGGTGTCGTCCGGTGTCATCATGAAGTGGTTCATGGTGGCTGTGCCGGCGTTGTTGATCACCGCGTCCAGGCTTCCGTGGGTCGCGCGGATCGCGCGGCACATGGACTTGATCGACTTGGCGTCGGTGAGATCCGCCTCGTGGTGTGCGTACCGAGGATGGTCGATGGTGGCGGACCTCCTGCTGCAGCCCACCACCGAGTGGCCGCGTGCGAGGAAATGCTGCGCCAGCGCCTTGCCGATGCCGGTACGGGTGCCTGTGATCAGAATGTTCATGAGGACCGCGCAGCGGTAGCCGTGCCGTGCTCAGGCATCTTGTCCCACGAGCGCGCCGTCGGCATCCCGTGCCTCGCCCCGCGCGAGCGCGATCTCCTCCTCGATGAACGCGATCAGCCTGCGGCCGCTGCTGAACGGGCTCACGCGGCGCGAGACCGCCTTCTCGGACGTCAGCGAGATCTCGACGTCGAACTCGTCCTCCAGGCCCTCTTCGACGAGGACGAGGAAGTTCACGAGGTGCATGGAGTCGAACACGGCCGCGTCACCGTAGAAGCTGACATCGAGCAGGTTGTCCGTCGGGATCTTCTCGTCCCGTCGTTCGTTCAGCTCCTCGATGACGTTCGCGAGCACGGTGAGCAGTTGGTCCTGCATGGCGGTACCTCTCTGTGAGAGCCGGTAGGGGTGCGGGTTCAGTGGGAGTCGGCGGCGACCGCCTGGCCGGGGCCGGCGTCGTTCGGCGTCGTGCGCGGCGCGGGTTCGGTCCGGGCCAGCCGGGCACCGATCGCGGTCACCGCCACGGCCGCTCCGGTGAAGAGCGCGGCGAGGGCGACCAGCCCCGTGGTCTCCCGGCTGAGCAGCAGGGCGAGGAGAGCGGGGCCCACGATGTTCGCGGTGGCGGTCCCCAGACTGAACACGGAGAGGTACTCCGCGCGTTGGGTCTCCGAGGCGTGCCGGTAGGACAGTTCCCAGCCGCCGGCCCCCTGCAGCAGTTCGCCGCAGGTGAGCACGGCCGTGGCGGCCAGGAGCACGGCGATGGTCACCCAGCCCGTGGATCGCAGGGTCACGATGAGCAGCAGGTTGAACGCCGCGAGGGCGAGCCCGGCCCGGCGCAGCGCACGCGTGCCGTCGCGGGAACTCTTCACGTTCTTCGCGAAGTGCACCTGGAAGGCGATCGCCAGCACCGTGTTCACGGTGAACAGGGCGCTCAGCAGGCCCGCCGGCGCGTCCGTCGACTGGACGATCCACAGGGGCAGGCCGATGCCCAGCAGGACGGTGTGCAGGAACAGCACGCCGTTGGTGACGGTCAGCCCCAGGTAGCGGCGGTCGCGGGCCACCGCCGCGATGCCGCCGTACCAGCGGGCCGGCTTGTGCTCGGCTTCCGGCACGTCGACCTTGAGGAAGCCGAACAGGCCGGCCGCGAGCAGGCAGCACGCCGCGCCCGTGAGCAGGACCGCCCGCAGCGCCTGTGTTCCTCCCAGGGAGAGGAAGGGAGCCGCGGCCAGCGTCCCCAGCGACATGCCCACGTTGATGACGGAGCTGATGACCCCGAGGGTGCGCGTGCGGTCGGCTTCCCCCGCGGCGGCGTTGATCAGGATCTGGACCATCGGGAAGACCGGGCCCTGCGAGATCATGAAGAGCGACGCGAACAGCGTGAAGGTCACGGTGTCGTGCGCGAAGGCCAGAGCGCCGAACCACACGGCCCGCCAGGTCTGCAGGAGGCGGAGCAGCTTCAGGGGGCCCCAGCGGTTGGCCAGCATGCCGACCGGCACCGTGGTCAGGAATCCGACCAAGCCCGCGATCGTGAGCCCGGTGCCGATCTGGGCCGTGCTCAGTCCCACGCCCTTGACGAAGTAGACGGTGCTGCCGGCCAGGTAGAGGCCGCTGCTGGTCGCGTACACCACGACACCGGTGGCGATGATGCGGGCACTTCGGTTGGGCAGGGCGTAATGGCCGATCAGGCGCCGCAGCGCCGCGGCGATCACGAAGCGCTCCCGATCGGGTCGATGTCCGCCTTGACGAGCGGTGCCGAACGGTCCAGCACGCTCCGGCACTCCTGCGGGGTCTCACCCGTGGCCAGGACGGCGGCCAGGCGAGGGACGACCCCGCGCGGGGGAAGACGCAGCTCCGTTCCCGGTTCGGCCAGGCGCACCACTTCGGCGACGCCGGGCACGGCCGCCGCGGCACTGACGTCGAGCGAGCGGACCACGGCGTCCCGCGGCGGATAGACGAACCGGACCTCGGCACACAGGTCACGCCGCTGCGAGACGTCGGGCTCGTCGCCGAGGGCGACGGCCACTGCCGCGGCCGTGAGGTCGATTCCGGTGGCCAGCCGGCCGAGATGGGGGATGAAGTCACCACCGAGGCGACCGTTGAGTTCCACCAGGCGGGGCCCCGCGGCGGTCAGCCGTACCTCGGCGTGCGTGACACCGGTGCCGACACCGAGCAGTCGGTGGGCCTCGTGGACGAGCCGCGTCAGAGCGTCCGCCCAGGGCTCGTGCCGCCACGGCGCGACCAAGTGGCCCACTTCCTCGAAGTACGGCGCGAAGCCGAGGCGCTTGTGCGCCACGTTGAGCACCTGGACGTGCCCGTCCCGGACGACCGAGTCGACACTGATCTCCGGGCCGTCCAGGAACTCTTCGAGGACCAGGCCGTCGAGTGGGTCGATGCCGGGGAAGCTCGCCTCGGCGGACACCCGGAACCGGGCCCGCAGTTCCTCGGCGTCGTGTGCGATGACCACACCGACACTGCCGGCCAGAGAGCGTGGTTTGACCACCACGGGATAGCCGATCGAGTCCGCCGCCCGCAGGGCCTCGTCCAGTCCGTGGACGTGGGCGAACCTGACGGCGGGCAGTCCGCCGGCGCGCAGCAGTCGCCGGGTGGCGAGTTTGTCGCGGCAGTTGCGCACTGCCGCGGGTGACATGTGGGGCAGCCCCAGGCGGTGGGCCGCTTCCGCGGTCGCCTCCAGGAGTGCCTCGTCCCAGGTGAGGATGCCGACCCGCCCGCGGGAGGCGAGGGCGATGTCGCAGACGGCCTGCGACAGGGTGCCGGGAGCGGTGTCGGTGACGTGCCGGTGAGCGGTGACGTAGGGCTCTTGCCAGCCGGGTGCCGTGGGCGTGACGAGAGCGAGGTCGGTCTTCGCGGACGCGGCGGCGAAGGCGTATTCGCGATAGGCGTGGCCGCCGCTGCCGATGAGGGCCACCAGATCGGGGGCGGCTTCGTCGAGGGGGGCACACCGGAAGTCGAATTCGAGGGCGGTGCGCTCCACGGCCCGCCGCACCTGCGCGGAGTCGGCGCCCCTGAAGCGGAAACGGGCGCCGGAGTGTTCGTATCCGGGTACGGCGTGGAGCGTCTGGCCGACCGAGGGGACGCGTTCCGCGTACGGCCCCGGCTCCTCGCCCGGCCGCGTCCCGGCCGCCGTCACCCGGCACGGCCGCGGGGCCGGCGTGGGCACCAGGAGCCAACCGGCGCACTCGCGCGGACGGTCGTCCGCGTCGCGTGCGGCGAACGCGGGCACGGGCGCGCCGGTCTGGAGGGCGAAGGCGACGTGCATGAGGTCGATTCCGTGGACCTCCCGCCACAGGAAGGGGATCTCCGCCCCGCCGGGGCGAGCCGCGACCTCGAGCACTCGAAGTTCCGGCGCCTGAGGCGGCCCGGAGAGGAACAGTTCGAGGTGGAACACCCAGGGTTCCGCCGACATCGCGCGCGCGACCCGCTCGGTGAACGCCCCGATGGCGGACAGGAGCCGGGAGTCGTCCAGCTCGACGGAGCCCAGCGACGATCCCTCGGTGAAGGCGAGACAGGTGTTGAGGTAGCGCGAGGCCCGCCAGGCTCCCAGGCCGTCCGCGGTCGCGACGCCGTCGACGTGCACGATGTCGTGGGGGAGGTAGGGCTGGACCAGCATCGCCTCGTCGGAGGGGAAGGTGTACCCGGCGACATCGTCCGCCGAATCCAGGCGGGCGACGTCGGCACTGGCGGTGCCGCGCACCGGCTTGACCAGGATCGGCCAGCCGTGCGCCGCGCCGAACTCCCGGAGTGCCGCGTGGTCCGGTGCCGGCTCCGTGGCCGGGACGGGGACACCGGCCGCTTCCAGCTTCCGGGCCATGGCGAGTTTGTCCCGGAACGGGGCCAGGGCCTTCAGCTGCTCGCCGGGAACGCCCAGCTCCTCGCGGAGTTCGGCGGCCATGTCCAGGTCGACCTCGTGCAGGGCGACGATGCGGCTCGGGTGCCCGAACTCCTCGATCAGGGAGCGTACGGCTGCTCGGACCTGCTTGCCGTCCTCGGTGCTGCTCACGGTCCTCACCGCCGCGGCCCCTTCGG
The DNA here is from genome assembly GCF_055583025.1 of Streptomyces sp. NPDC104831. Lineage (NCBI taxonomy): Bacteria > Bacillati > Actinomycetota > Actinomycetes > Kitasatosporales > Streptomycetaceae > Streptomyces > Streptomyces sp. NPDC104831. Next base: position 22,177 of record NZ_JBVJOT010000046.1, on the reverse strand, counting down.
GCAGCGAGCCGACGGAGCGTGGCGTGGCGACGTACGTGACCCGGTGGACACGGTGGTCGACGTAGGAGCCGTAGTCCGCGTATTCATCGGTCCAGCGGTGGAGGACGACGAGGTGGTCTGGCACTTTCCCTCCCTGGGGAACAGAGCTGCGGGGCGAGCCGTCGGGCGGCCCGGAGGGGAAGGTCGACAGGGGGAGTTGTCGTTCAGCGCAATGCGCCGGCCGTCACGAGGACGTCCTCGAAGGTGTGGAGCATCCCTGTGACCGTGTCGAACCCTGTCGCGGACGAGTTCTCGCGCAAGGTGCAGGTGAGCACGTCTCCGTCCTGGACCTGGAGGTACAACGGGGCTCCGATGTTCCGGCCGCCGGTGCCCGTCTCCATCTCTCGTGGGGGTGTGCTCTGCCCCGCCTGGTATTCGCCGAGGTAGTTGAAGAAATAGCGGAAGAATCCGCTGACCGACCCCTCGAACGCACCGTTGACAGTGCCGGAGTAGCCGTTCTCACGGCCCACTTCGAGTATGTCGTCCACGTTGTACGCACCGTGTTTGTAGGAGCGGACGAGTTCCCAGTGGACCTTGGTGACGAAGGCGTCGAACTCCTCCGCCGGATCGACGGTCACCAGCAGGGGGACGATCTGGTTCTGCGCGGCGACCAGCGACTCCCAGCGGGGGTCGCTGCGGTTGTTGGTGTAGACGGCGACGAGGACCCGGTCCTCACCCGTCCGTCGTGCCACCGACGCGCAGAAGGCGGCGATGAGCACGGAGGGGGCCGAGACCGTGAGCCGGTCCGCGATCCGCTGCGCCGCCCGGGCGCCCGCGGCCGAACCGAGCCGGGCCCAGCGGCTGGTCACCGCCTCGGGTGCCCCATCGCGTGCCATCGGTGGCGCCGACCGCAGGATCTGCTCCCAGTGCCTGCGGGCGGACCGCCTCCGTCCCTGCCGGGCGTCGGACCACTGGTCTGCCGCGAGGTCCAGGCAGTTGGGTGCCGGGGCGGGAAGCGGCCGTCCGGCCAGGAGGGCCGTGAACTCCTCGGACAGCTGGTTGATGGCCCAGGCGTCGACGGCGATGTGGTGGAAGCAGATCACCAGCGCGGACACGGCCCCCCGCGTGGTGACGACGCGCGCCCTCCAGGGGCGGTCCGCGGCCAGATCGAACGGGATGGCCGCCAACTCGTCGGCGACCGCGGCGGCTTCCCCCTCCGTCACATCGAGGCCGGCCGGTGCGGCTGCCCAGACGACCTGGGTCAGACCCTGCCCGGTGTCCTCGAACCGGGTCCGCAAGGACGCGTGACGCTCTTCGAGGGCCTCCAGCGCCTGCTCGACCGACTCCCTGGTCGTCCCGGAGGGCAGGGCCCAGACCTGGGGGAGGTTGCAGGCGACGGACGGGATGTTCTGAATGGACCGCCACAGGGAAAGCTGTCCGAACGTGACGGGGCCCCGGTTGAGTATGGGCTGTTGCATGACGTGCGACCTCAAGATCCGAACAGATACCCGAGATCCGAAGTGGCGGCGTCGGCACGTGGGCGTGCGTCAGAGCACGCCCAGACTCAAGGCATCGATAAATTGAAGAAGCTATATCCGCAGAGTCGGCGTCGACATGCGATCGCCGTTGACCGGGACGCTGATGGATCCTGATCAAGGGCTGGAAGACGCCGGAAGCCGCCCCAATGCCAGCCTCATTGCGTGGCTTGGTGGCGTCAAATCGAGCCAAAATTGCTAATGCCGTTGGCGTCGCCCAGAACTTAGATGTACTGGTGATGGACGGTCAAGAGGTGCCCACTTTCCGAGACAACCGCCTGGCTGGCGCGAGGGGACGCTGTTATTCCGCCTTGTTCGCGCCGGACGGTTACCAATGTCCGATTCTGAATCAATTTAGGGCGGGATGGAGTCGTGGGTGATGACCCCCGTCCGTCCTCCCTACTAAAAGCGGTGGGTGCGAGTGGAAAAGCAAGGGTGCCGAGGGTAAAGAGCGGTACAAAGCCGCCGGGACGGGCCCGGCCCGCCCCGGGGTCCACCACCCGGTGGACCCCGGGTTCCACCGGTCGCCGCTGTCGGCGGGGCGGGTGCCGCGCGGAGCATGAGCGGCATGAGGAATCTTCCTGTGCGCATGGCCGGCTGGAGTGCCGCTCACCCCTGGCGGGGCATCGCCGGCTGGCTGGTGTTCGTCGTTCTCTGCCTCGGCATCGGCGTCTGCGTCGGCACCGACGCGGCCACCTCCGAGGACTTCCGGATCGGCGAGGCCGGACGCGGCGAGGCGATCGCCGCCGAGGGCGGGCTCCAGCAGCGGCCCGTCGAGCACGTCCTGATCACCGCCGGGCCCGGCGGCGGACGACTCGACGGCCGTGCCGCCGACGCGGCCGCCGCCGACCTCACCGCCCGGATGCGGAGGCTCCCCGAGGTGCGCTCCGTCGCCGGACCCGTGCACGACGCGCGGCACACCGCCGTACGGGTCACGGTCACCCTCAACGGTCCCGAACTGGAGGGAAAGAAGCACGTCGGGCCGCTGCTCGCGCAGACCGCCGCCGTGCGGAAGGCCCATCCGGGGCTGCGCGTCGAGGAGACCGGATCCCCCTCCATCAGCAAGGGCGTCGAGAAGCTGCGCGGCGAGGACCTCTCGCGCACCGAGGTCATCGCCCTGCCCGTCACCCTCGTCACCCTGCTGCTGGTCTTCAGCTCCGTCGCCATGGCCCTCGTACCGCTGCTGCTCGCCCTGTCCTCGATCGTGGCGGCCGTGGGACTGTCGATGGCGGCCTCGCACGTCTTCCCCGACGCGGGCGTCGGCACCAACGTCATCCTGCTGATCGGCCTCGCCGTCGGCGTCGACTACACCCTCTTCTACCTCAAGCGGGAGCGGGAGGAGCGGGCCCGTGCCGGGGGCCGGCTGAGCCCCCGGGCCGTCGTCGAGATCGCCGCCGCCACCTCGGGCCGCGCCGTCGTCCTCTCCGGGCTCGCCGTCGCCGTCTCCAGCGCCACCCTCTACCTCGCCGACGACGTCATCTTCTCCTCCATCGCCACCGGCGCCATCGTCGTCACCCTCGTCGCCGTCGTCAGCTCCCTGACGGTCCTGCCCGCGCTGCTCGCCAAGCTGGGCATGCGCGCCGAGCGCCGCGCCGAGCGCCGGGCCGCGCGCGGGCTCGCGCCGAGGAAGCCGAAGACCCGCGGGGCCGGGCCCGGGCGGCTCACCGCCGCCGTGCTGCGGCCCGTCGCCAAGCGGCCCGCCGCCACCCTGCTGGTCACGGTCCTCGGGCTGCTCGCCCTGGCCGCCCCGGTCCTCGGCCTGAAACTCACCGACATGGGCCGCGAGACGCACTCCCGTTCCATCGCCGCCATGCAGGTCTACGACCGGCTCAACGCGGCCTTCCCCGAGCTGAAGTCCATGCACCAGGTCGTCGTCCGCGCCGACGCCGCCCGCTCCGCCGAGGTCACCGCGGCCCTCCGCGCACTCGCCGCCGACGTCGCGGACGACCCGCGCCTGAGCGGCACGTCCACCCTGACCACCTCGCCCGACCGGCGGATCAGCATGCTCCAGCTCCAGGTCCCGCACTACGTCGGCACGGACCAGGCGCAGTCCTCGCTCAGGGACATCCGCGAACGCGGCGTCCCGGAGACCGTCGGCAGGGTCGCCGGCGCCGAGACCGCCGTGACCGGCGACGTCGCCCGCTACGCCGACTACCCGGCCCACCAGGAACAGAAGCTGCCGCTCATCATCGCGGCCCTCCTCCTGGTCACCTTCGCCATGACCGTATGGGCGTTCCGCTCCGTCGTCCTCGGGCTGGTCGGCGTCGTCCTCAACCTGCTGTCCGCCGGTGCCTCGCTCGGCGTCCTGGTCCTGGTCTTCCAGCACACCTGGGCCGAGGGCCTGGTCGACTTCACCTCCACCGGATCGATCGGCTCGCGCGTCCCGCTGTTCCTCTTCGTGATCCTGTTCGGCCTGTCCATGGACTACCAGGTCTTCGTGATCAGCCGCATCCGGGAGGCCGCCCTGCGCGGGGTCCCCACCCGCAGGGCCGTCATCGAGGGCATCGGCGGCTCGGCCGGCGTGGTCACCAGCGCCGCCGCCGTCATGGTCACCGTCTTCGCCAGCTTCGCCGCCCTGCACCTGATCGAGATGAAGCAGATCGGGTTCAGTCTCGCCGTCGCCGTCCTCCTGGACGCCTTCGTCATCCGCATGCTGGTCCTGCCGTCCCTGATGCTCCTGCTCGGCGAGGCCAACTGGTGGCCCTCGCGGGGGGTGCGCCGCGCCCGCGCCACCGCCGGGCCCGTCCCCCGTCCGCTGGAGCCGGTGAGCTGACCGCCACCGCCGATAGGATTCCGAACGCCCTTACGGATGAGGTGAGTCAGCGTGGCCCCCTGGCAGCAGCAGCCGAGCGACCCGCTCACCCCGGACCGGGTCCGCCTGTGGAACCTGGCGGGCTGGATCCTGTTCGGCCTGCTGCCGACGGCCGGCGGCGTCCTCGACCGGTCGCCGGCCCGGCAGTACGCGATGTTCGGCCTGCTCGCCCTGGTCGCGGTGTGCCACACCACCGCCCTCTTCCGGCCGCGCGGCCGGCTCCCGGACCGCCGCGCCTACCTCGGCGTCCTCGCCCTCGTCCTGGGCGGCAGCGCCTACCTCCTCGACGGCGGGGCCGCCCTCTACGCCGTGTCCCTGCCGCAGTTCTGGCTGTACACCCGCACCGCCCGTGACGCGGTGGTCTCCAGCGCCGCCGCCGCCGCGCTCACCGTGTTCGGCGGCACCCTCGGCCAGGGCTGGAGCCCGTCCTTCCTCACCGGCAACACGGTGGCCACCCTCGTCGCCTGCGCCGCCGGTTGCGGCCTCGGCCTGTGGCTCCACCGGTTCGTCGGCCAGAGCAACGAGCGGCAGGAGCGGCTCACCGCCGAACTCGCCCTCACCCAGGAGGAACTGGCCCTCGCCCACCAGCGGCAGGGCGCCGCCGAGGAACGCGAGCGGATGGCCCGGGAGATCCACGACACGCTCGCCCAGGGCTTCGCCTCCATCGTCGTACTCGCCGAAGCCGCCCGCGCCGCCCTCCCCGCCGACCCCGAACGCAGCGCACACCAGCTCGCCTCCATCGAGCAGACCGCGCGCGAGAACCTCACCGAGGCCCGGGTGCTCGTCGGCTCCGTCCCGGCGAGCGGCGTGGCACCGGGCTCGGTCGCCACCACCCTGCGCCGCACCCTGGACCGCTTCGTGCAGGACACCGGCCTCACCGTCACCGCCGAACTGCCCGACATCGACCTGGACCAGCGCACCCGCGTCGCCCTGCTGCGCTGTACCCAGGAGTCCCTCGCCAACGTGCGGAAGCACTCCGGCGCCTCCACCGTCGGCGTCGTCCTCGGCGAGGTCCCCGGCGGCGTCGAACTGGAGATCACCGACGACGGCAAGGGCTTCGTCGTCGCCGAGTCCCGCGGCTTCGGCCTCGACGGCATGCGCCGGCGCCTCGCCGAACTCGACGGCGAACTCACCGTCACCAGCTCCCCCGGGGACGGCACCCGCGTCCTCGCCGCCCTGCCCACGCCCCCTCCCGCCGACCCCGGAGGAACCGGATGACCGACAGCGACAGCGACAGCGACACCGGCTCCGCCGGCGACCGGATCCGTGTAGTCGTGGTCGACGACCACACCGTGATGCGCGCCGGGGTCGTGGCCCTGCTGGCGGGCGAGCCCACCATCGAGATCGTCGGCGAGGCGGGCGACGGCCGCGAGGGCGTCGACCTGGTCCGGCGGCTCGCCCCCGACGTGGCCCTCCTCGACCTGCGCATGCCGGTGCTCGACGGAGTCGCCGCCACCACCGAGATCGTCGCCCTGCCGGTGCCGGCCCGGGTGCTGATCCTGACCACGTACGACACGGACGCCGAGATCGAACGGGCCGTGGAGGCCGGCGCCGTCGGCTACCTGCTCAAGGACACCACCCGCCGGCAACTCGCCGACGCCATCCGCTCGGCGGCACGCGGCGAGACGGTCCTCGCGCCCAAGGTCGCCGAACGCCTCGTGGCCCGCATGCGCCGCCCCGAACCCGTCGCCCTCACCCCCCGCGAACGCGACGTGCTGCGCGCCGTCGCCGACGGCCTGTCCAACGCCGAGATCGGCCGCCGCCTGGTCATCGGCGAGGCCACGGTGAAGACACACCTGCTGCGGATCTTCGCCAAACTCGACGTCGGCGACCGCACCCGGGCGGTCGTCGTCGCCCTCGAACAGGGCCTGCTGGCGGGGTGACGGGGGCGGGGGCGCGTGCCCGCGACGGCCCGCCCCGGTCGCTCACTCCTCGAACAGCGTCTCCTGCTCGCCCTCCGCCGTGCGCCGCAGCCGGCGGGCGCGCGCCCCGACCACCGCGGCCGTCACCGCCGCCGTCGCGCCGAGGGCGGCCGGGACCATCCAGCCCCGGTCGAGGACGTGCCCGAGGGCGTGGTCGAGGGAGAGGCGGCCGGGGCCGGCGACGGCGAGGCCGGCCGCGACCAGGCCGAGGAGGGCCGCGTGTTCGTAGCCGCCCTCCTGGGCGAAGAAGCCGTTGGGCACGTGCACCGCCGCCGCGCCCGCCATCCCGCCGGCCGCCGCGGCTCCCGCCGCCGGGGTCGCGAGGCCCAGCGCGAGCAGGGTGCCGCCGCCGGTCTCCGCCAGGCCCGCCGCCATCGCGCTCGGCTTGCCGGGCACGTAGCCGATGGACTCCATGAACTGGCCGGTGCCCTCCAGGCCGTGTCCGCCGAACCAGCCGAACAGCTTCTGCGCGCCGTGCGCCGCCAGCATCCCGCCGGTGCCCAGCCTGAGCAGCAGCAGGCCCAGATCACGTCGGTCGTAACAGGTCACGGTGACTCCCAGCAGACAGGCGGACGGACTTCCCCCGTGGTTCCCCGTGGTGCCCGCTGACGGGCCCCGTGACCCCACCCTCGCACCCGCCGCCCCGCCCGGCTCCCCGTGGCTGCCGTTCGGGTGGCGGGCCGGGTGCGGCGGTGTGAACCTGACGCCATGACGATCCAGCCAGCGAAGCTCAGCGACCCGGCCGTCCGGGCCTTCGTCCACGCCGTCAACGCGCACGACCGCGAGGGCTTCCTCGCCCTGCTGGCGCCCGGCGCGACCATGTCCGACGACGGCGCCGACCGGGACCTCGCCGACTGGATCGACCGGGAGATCTTCTCCTCCCGCGGGCACCTGAACGTGGACAACGAGTCGAACGGCGGCCGTACCCTGCTCGCCCGCTACCACAACGACACGTGGGGCGAGATGCGCACCAGGTGGAGCTTCACGGTGGCGGACGACGGACGCATCTCGCGGTTCGAGACCGGGCAGGCGTGAGCGGGGCGGCTCGCGCGGACTCCCCTCCCCGGCGTGATCCGAGCCGTGCCGCCCTCCGGTCGCGGTGCGCCCGGCCGGTGCGGTGTACCGTCCCCGGGTGCGTGAATGTTCCCGGCTCAGCCGGCGTGCCGTCCTCGGGCTGACGGCCGCCGCCCTGTCCCTGTCCACGGCCACCGACGCCGCCGCGAGCACGGCCACCGCCATCGGGGGCGAACGTCTGGCCCGGCCCGGCGTCCAGGTGCGCGGCGCCTCGGGACCGCCCGGGAAACTCACCGCCCGCGCCTGGCTGGTCGCCGACTGCGCGAGCGGGGAGGTACTCGCCTCGTTCGACGCCCACCGGCGGCTCGCGCCCGCGTCCACGCTGAAGATGCTGTTCGCGGACACCGTGCTGGGGAAGTTCGACCGCGCCCGGCGGTACGAGGTCACCGACGCCGACCTCGCCGACGTCCCGGCGGGCTCCAGCCTCGTCGGCATCAAGCCCGGCATCACCTACACCGTCGAGCAGTTGTGGCAGGGCGTGTTCCTGCGCTCCGGCAACGACGCCGTGCACGTGCTGTCCCACATGAACGGCGGCCTCGCCAGGACCGTCGCCGAGATGCAGGCCAGGGCCGACGACCTCCAGGCCCTGGACACCCGGGTGGTCAGCCCCGACGGCTTCGACCACAAGGGCCAGCTCTCCTCGGCGTACGACCTCACGCTCTTCGCCCGCCACGGGCTGCGGGACGCCGACTTCCGGGCCTACTGCGGCACGCGCACGGCCGACTTCCCGGCGGGCGGCAAGAAGACGTTCCAGATCCAGAACACCGACCGCCTGCTGACCGGCGCATGGGGTCTGAAGACATACGACGGGCTGATCGGTGTCAAGAACGGCTACACCAGCCATGCCGGCAACACCTTCACCGGCGCGGCCACCCGGGGCGGGCGCACCCTGCTGGTGACCGTGATGCACCCCGAGGCCGGCGGCAACGCCGTGTACGAGGAGACCGCCGCGCTGCTCGACTGGGGCTTCACCCACGGCCGTTCGGCCCGGCCGGTCGGCAGGCTGGTCGCCCCGCTCAGCGAGGGCGGGGCGAGCGCGGACCCGGTGCCCGTGCGGAAGGCGGTCCGCGCGGCGGCCGGCGCCCCCGGCGCGACGACCGGCGGCGGCACCGCGGCCGGCCCCGCCGTGGCGGCCGGTGCCGGGGCGCTCGCCCTGCTGGGAGCGGGTGCCTGGGCCCTGCGCCGCCGCCGGGCACGAACGGCGGCGGCCGGGGGTGGCGGCGAGGGGACGGAGCCGGTGCGGAGGGACGCGACCGGGCGGCCGTAGCCGGCTGCCGACGTCCGGGCGAGCGGGCGCGTGCCGGCGCCGTGCCGTCGCGCCCGGCCGCGCGTGCGCGTACGCATGCGGCGGCCGTTCCCCCGGTCGGACCGGCCTCGCGGTGGTGCGAGGTGTGTCCCCCCTGCTCCGGCCCGGTGGAACGGCCGCCGTCTCCCCCTCGGAGTGGCTCGCGGAACCTTCACATTTCAAGTGTGAAGTTCCGGTGGAGAAAAGTTGAGCACACCTCAGCAACGTGCGGCAATAGTCCGGACGTTCACGTTCCGCCCGCCGGTGCGCCCGGATCCGGCTCAACCTCGCCCGACGTAGGGCATCGCCGTCGCCAGCACCGTCGCGAACTGCACGTTCGCCTCCAGTGGCAGCTCGGCCATGTGCCGTACCGTGCGCGCCACATCGGCCACGTCCATCACCGGTTCCGGGGCGACCTCCCCGTTTGCCTGGAGTGCACCCGTCCGCATCCGCGCCGTCATGTCGGTCGCCGCGTTGCCGATGTCGATCTGGCCGACCGCGATCCGGTACGGCCGCCCGTCCAGGGACAGCGACTTGGTCAGGCCGGTCAGCGCGTGCTTGGTCGCGGTGTAGGCGACCGAGTGCGGGCGGGGCGTGTGCGCCGAGACGGAACCGTTGTTGATGATCCGGCCGCCCTGCGGATCCTGCTCCTTCATCCGCCGGTAGGCCGCCTGCGCGCACAGGAACGCCCCGTTGAGGTTGGTGTCCACCACGTGCCGCCAGGCGTCGTACGGCAGTTCCTCGACCGGGACCCCGCCCGGCCCGAAGGTGCCCGCGTTGTTGAACAGCAGGTCCACCCGGCCGAACCGCTCCACGACCGCCGTGAACAGCGCGTCCACGTCCGCGGGCCGGGACACGTCGGCGGGCACGGCGAGCGAGGCCGCCCCGGGCGCCAGCGCCGCCGTCTCCGTCAGCGGCCCGGCGCGCCGGCCGGCCAGCGCCACCGACCAGCCGGCGCCCAGCAGTTCCACGGCGACGGCCCGCCCGATGCCGGAGCCGGCCCCGGTCACCACCGCGATCTTCGAGTTCCTGTCAGTCATGACTCCGCAGCGTAGGCGGGAAGTCCGTCATGCGGAATCCGATGTCCGCCATACGGTTAACGGTCGCCGGAGGGCCTACGGCCGGGCACCCGCGTCCCCGGGATAGCGCACCCCCACCCGCTCGCGCACCGCGTCCATCGTGCGCATCACCGCGAGCGTCCCCTCCAGCGGCACCAACGGCGACTCCTTCTCGCCCGCCCGCAGCGCCCGCATGACCTCCAGCGCCTCGTGCCGCATGCTGGTGCGCGGCCCGTCGGCGGGGTCGGCGGCGAACTCCTCCGGGTCCCGGCCCTCCCGGTGCAGCACGAACCGCTCCGGGTGGAAGAACCCGGACGGCACGTCGATCCGCCCGCGCGTGCCGGTGACCGACGCGGTGTTCGCCGTACCGCCGGTGATCGAGCAGTGCAGCGCGGCCAGCGCGCCGCTGTCCCAGGACAGCAGGGCCCCCGTCTGGAGGTCGACGCCCTCGGGCGAGAGCACCGCGCTCGCGGCGATCGAGTCCGGCTCGCCCAGCAGCAACTGCGCGAACGACACCGGGTACACCCCCAGGTCCAGCAGCGCCCCGCCGCCCAGCGCCGGGTCCCGCAGCCGGTGCGCGGCGGGGAACGGCCCGGCGATCCCGAAGTCCGCCTGCACGGTGCGCACCTCGCCGATCGCCCCGTCCGCCACCAGCTCCCTCAGCCGCCGGACGAGCGGATTGCAGTACATCCACATCGCCTCCATCAGGAAGCGGCCGTGCTCCCGGGCCAGCGCGACCAGCTCCTCCGCCTCGCGCAGGTTCAGCGTGAACGGCTTCTCGCACAGCACGTTCCGGCCCGCCGCCAGGCACAGCCCGGCCGCCGCCCGGTGCGCCGAGTGCGGGGTGGCGACGTACACGACGTCCACGTCCTCGTCGGCGGCCAGCGACTCCCAGTCGCCGTACGCCCGCCCGGCCCCGAACCGCTCGGCGAACGCCTCGGCCGACTCCCGCCGGCGCGAGGCCACCGCCACGATCTCCGCGTCCGGGAGATCGACCAGATCCGCCGCGAACGCCGCCGCGATCCCACCGGTCGCCAGGATCCCCCACCGCACGCTCTGCTCCGCCATCGCCGCCCCGCCCTCGCTCGTGTGTGCCTCGGCAGTCAGTACGAGCTGAGAGCATAGGTGCCGGTCGGGCCGCTGACACCGATGTCCGGCACCGACGGCGAGGGCAGGACCCAGGGCACGGACAGGGAGGGGCAGATGCCGGAGCACGCGGCGACACCGAAGCCGGAACAGGACCACCCGTCTCCCGCCCCGCCCCCGCCGGCCGGCGCCCCGGGCCGCACCGGCCCCCTCGTCACCCTCCTGCTCGGCGCCCTCACCGCGACCACCCCGCTCGCGATGGACATGTACCTGCCCTCGCTGCCGGAGGTCACCCGCTCCCTGGACGCCCCCGCCGTCACCGTCCAGCTCACCCTGACCGCCTGCATGGCCGGACTCGCGCTGGGCCAGCTGATCGTCGGCCCGCTCAGCGACCGCTGGGGCCGCCGCCGACCGCTGCTCACCGGACTCGTCGTCTACCTGGCCGCCACCGCCCTGTGCGCCCTCGCGCCCACCGTCGAGACGCTGATCGCGTTCCGCCTGGCGCAGGGCCTGGCCGGCGCGGCCGGGGTGGTCATCGCCCGGGCCGTCGTGCGCGACCTGTACGACGGTGTGGCCATGGCCCGCTTCTTCTCCACCCTGATGCTGATCTCCGGGGCCGCGCCCATCGTGGCGCCGCTCGTCGGCGGGCAGATCCTGCGGGTGACGGACTGGCGGGGCGTGTTCGTGGTGCTCACGGTGATCGGCGCGCTGCTCACCGCGCTGGTCTGGCTGCGGCTGCCGGAGACCCTGCCTCCCGCCGAGCGGCACCGCGGCGGCACCGGCGAGGCCCTCGGCGCCATGCGCTCCCTCCTCGCCGACCTGCCCTTCACCGGCTACATGCTCGCCGGCGGCTTCGCCTTCGCCGCGCTGTTCGCCTACATAGCGGCCTCCCCCTTCGTCATCCAGGAGATCTACGGCGCCTCCCCGCAGACCTTCAGCCTGCTGTTCGGCCTGAACTCCGTCGGCCTGGTGATCGCCGGGCAGGTCAACGGCAAGCTGCTGGTCGGCCGGGTCGGCCTGGAAAAGGTGTTCGCGGCCGGCCTGACGGTGATCGTGCTCGCCGCGACCGCCCTGCTGCTGATGGCCACCGGCGTCCTCGGCGACACCGGGCTCGTCCCCGTCGCCGCCGCCCTGTTCGTCCTGATGTCCGCCATGGGCATCACCCTGCCCAACGCCCAGTCCCTCGCCCTGCTGCGCGTCCGGCACGCCGCCGGGTCCGCCTCCGCGCTGCTCGGCACTTCCTCCTTCCTCGTCGGCGCGGTGGCCTCCCCGCTCGTCGGCGTCGCCGGGGAGCACACCGCCGTGCCCATGGCCGTGGTCCAGCTGGCCGGGGCACTGGTCGCGGCGGCCTGCTTCATGGGAATGTGCCGTCCCTGGACGGCACGGGAGACCGCCCGTGCGCACGCGGAGGGAGACGCGAGCTGAGCGCACCGAGACTGCGCGCCGGCACCCCGGAACGCGCCGGGCTCGACCCCGTCGGGCTCGGGCACCTGGTGGCCGACGCGCACGCCCTCACCACCGGTGAGCGCCCCTGGGCCGCCGGTGCCGTCGTGCTGGCCGGCCGCGGGCCCGTGATCGCCGTGGCCGAGGCCGCCGGCTGGGCGGTCCGCTACGCCGGCCACGACCCCGCGACCGGCACCGGCGTGGAACTGCCGCCCCCCGCCCGGGTCCCGGCCACCCTCGACACGCGCTTCGACCTGGCCTCCCTCACCAAGCTGTTCACGTCGGTGGCCGCCGTGCAGCAGATCGAGCGCGGCACCCTCGGCATCGACGCCCGCGTCGGCGACCACCTGCCCGACTTCCACGCCGCCGCCGAGCACGGCGTCACGGTGCGGCAACTGCTCACCCACACCTCCGGGCTGCGCCCGGAACTGCCGCTGTACGACTGCCCGGACGACGCGACCCGGCTGGACCTGCTGCGCGCCGAGGCGCCGACGGGCCGGCCGGGCACCTACCGGTACTCGGACCTGAACATGCTGCTGCTCCAGGCGGTCCTGGAGCGGGTCACCGGCCGCACCCTGGACGTCCTGGTGCGGGACGGCATCACCCGGCCGCTCGGCATGACCGCCACCGGCTTCGGGCCCTGCCCCGGCGCGGCGGCCACCGAGGACCAGCGGCGGCCGTGGGCCAAGGCCGAGCGGGGGATGCTGCGGGGCGTGGTCCACGACGAGAACGCCTGGGCGCTCGGCGGGATCGCCGGACACGCGGGACTGTTCTCCACCGCGCCCGACCTGGCCGTCTTCTGCCGCGCCCTGCTCGCCGGCGGCTCCTACGGCCCCGCGCGCATCCTCGGCCCCGACTACGTGGAGCTGCTGTTCACCCCGCCCGGCCTGGGCTTCGTGCTGGACCAGCCGTGGTTCATGGGCGAACTGGCGGGGCGCGGCGCGGCGGGCCACACCGGCTTCACCGGCACGTCCCTGGTCCTCGACCCGGCCACCGACACCTTCCTGATCCTCCTGGCCAACACGGTCCACCCGCGCCGCCGACCGCCGGACAGCGCCCCGCGGGCCCGGCTGGCGACGAGACTGGCGAGGGCGGTCGTCTGACCCGGCCGGGGCGGCGCCCGCGGCCGGCGGGACCGGACGGGTGGGCGGGCGGCGGACGAGGGGGCCGGGCGCCATAGAATCGGGGGGTGAACGACCCCCTCCGCACGGCCCTGGCCGACCTGCTGGACGGCCTGCCCCCCAAGGAGGTGGCCGCCGCCGTCGACCGCCTGATCGCCAGCTACCGCGGCGACACCCCCACCCACGCGCCGATCCTGCGCGACCGCGCCGACGTCGCCGCGTACGCCGCCTACCGCATGCCCGCCACCTTCGAGGCGGTCCGCTCCGCGCTCGCCGCCCTCGCCGGCGCCGTCCCCGGCTGGACCCCCGCCGGCCACACCGACGTCGGCGGCGGCACCGGCGCCGCCACCTGGGCCGTGCAGACCACCTGGCCCGGCGCGCGCGACGTCACCGTGCTGGACTGGGCCGAACCCGCCCTTGCCCTCGGCCGCCGGCTCGCCGCCGCCCACCCGGCCCTGCGGGACGTCCGCTGGCAGCGCGCCCGGATCGGCGCCGGCCTCACCCTGGACGACACCGACCTGGTCACGGTGTCGTACGTCCTCAACGAACTCGCCGGCCCCGACCGCGCGGCCCTCGTCGACGCCGCCGCCCGCGCCGCGCGGACCGTCGTGATCGTCGAGGCCGGCACCCCGGCCGGCTACGACCGCGTCATCGAGGCCCGCGACCGGCTGATCGGGGCCGGCTTCCGGATCGCCGCGCCCTGCCCGCACAGCGCCGCCTGCCCCATCGTGCCCGGCACCGACTGGTGCCACTTCTCCGCCCGGGTCGGCCGCTCCTCCCTGCACCGCCAGGTCAAGGGCGGCTCGCTGGCGTACGAGGACGAGAAGTTCTCCTACGTCGCCGCCACCCGGCTGCCCGCCGAACCGGCCCCCGCCCGGGTGGTCCGGCGCCCGCAGATCCGCAAGGGCCAGGTGCTGCTCGACCTGTGCGAGGCCGACGAACGACTGCGCCGCAGCACCGTCACCAAGCGCCACGGCGACCTGTACCGGGCCGCCCGGGACGCCGACTGGGGCGACGCCTGGCCGCCGCACGACTCCGCGTCGTAGCCCGCCGCCCCGGCTTGTTACTTTCGGTGCATGGTCAGCAAGCCCGCCCCCGACGCCACCCGCCGCAGCGAGAAGTCCCGCCGGGCGATCTACGCCGCCGCCCTCTCCCTGGTCGCGGAGGTCGGCTATCCGAAGACCACCGTGGAGGGCATCGCCGCCCGCGCCGGGGTCGGCAAGCAGACCATCTACCGCTGGTGGTCCGCCAAGGCGGACGTCCTGCTGGAGGCCTTCCTGGACCTCGCCGAGCAGACCGCCCGCGCGGCCGGGCACGAGACGGCCGCCCTGCCGGACACCGGCGACCTGGCCGCCGACCTCAAGGCGGTGCTGCGGGCCACGGTGGACGAGCTGCTCGACCCCCGCTTCGACGCGCCGGCCCGGGCGCTGACCGCGGAGGGCGTCGTCAACGAACAGCTCGGCCGCGTCTTCGTCGCGAGGCTCCTCGAACCCCAGCTCCAGCTGTACGTCGCCCGGCTGCGCTCCGCCCAGGACACCGGCCACGTACGGCCCGACGTCGATCCCCGCATCGCCCTGGAACTGTTCGTCTCGCCGCTCGCCCAGCGCTGGCTCCAGCACACCGGCCCGATCACCTACGACTACACGGACACCCTGGTCGACTACGCGCTGTACGGCCTCGCACCGCGTTGACGGCCCGCCCCCCGTACCGGTGAGTGCCGGCTTCCCGCCCACGCCGACCCCCGGAGCACGCGAAGATGGGACGATGAGGCATGCTGTCCGCTACACCAGCGAGGCGAGGGGATAGATGAGCGGGACGTTCGGCGGCCGGCCCGGCCGGCAGGGCAAACTCTCCCAGTGGCTGCGCGGACGCCGCCCGAAGGAGGGCGCCGCCGACGACGGCGGCCGCGAGGCCCTGCTGCTCGCCGCCGCCGGCGCGGGGCTGCCGCTCGCCCCGGCCGCGCATCCCGCGCCCGGCTACCGCTGCTCCTGCGACCGCGTCGGCTGCCCGACCCCGGCCCGGCACCCGGTGTCGTTCGCCTGGCAGACGCAGTCCACCACCGACCGCACCCAGATCGAGCGCTGGGCCCGGCACCAGCCGCAGGCCAACTTCATCACCGCCACCGGCATGGTGCACGACGTGCTGGACGTGCCCCTGGAGGCCGGCCGGGAGGCCCTGGAGCGGCTGCTCGGCGCCGGGATCGACGTCGGCCCGGTCGCCGAGAGCGACGACGGCCGCATGCTGTTCTTCACCCTCACCCGGGGCACCCCGGAGGACGAGGACGAGTGGTGGCCCTGCGAGCTGGACTGCCACCCCGAGACGATGGACGAGCATCCGGGCCTGCGCTGGCACTGCCGGGGCTCCTACGTCCTCGTACCGCCCGCCCGGCTGCCCGGGGACGACGGCCAGCGGGTGCGCTGGGTGCGCGGCCCGGAGCACGCGCTGCCCGACCCGCTGACCCTCCTGGAGGTGCTCACCGACGCCTGCGCCCGGCACGGCGCCGAGGCCGACCACCCGGGCGCGGCCTGGCCCCTGCGCCACTGACCGGCGTCCTCGGCCCGACGCTCCCGGCCGGCCCGCCGGGGCTCAGCCGCCCTGCGCGGACGTCAGTCCCTGCACCCGCCCCAGCATCCGCACCGGGCCGTCGCCGGCCGGGTCGAGCACGACCTCGTTGGCGAGGGACTCCATCGTCAGGGACTGCTTCACCTCGCCCTTGATCAGGGCCTGCACGTCCTTGTTGGGCACCGGCACGGTGGCGCCGGCGGCGGCGGTCCGCTTCTCGTAGTGGTGCGTGGTGAAGAACACCAGCGCCCCGCCGTCCGCGGTGCGCAGCGCGAGCGGCGCGTAGGCGCCGTGGGTGAGGGGCTCGTCGATGAACTGCCGGACCAGACCGGGCTTCTCGGCCTCTTTCCTGCGCTCGGCGCGCAGTGCGCTGGTGTAGCGGCCGTCCGCGAAGGTCTTCCCGCCGTTCTTCAGATAGGCCGCGTACGTCCTGCTCAACGCGTCGGGGCGGACGGCCAGTCCCGTGGTGCCGGCGGGCACGGTCTCGGCCCAGCCGTCCTCGTCCTTCTCGAACTCCGGCAGGTCCCCGGGCGCCACGAGGGTCAGATAGGCGACCTGCCACCGCTCGTCGAGGCCGTCGCGGGTGAACACCAGCAGCCAGCGGGCGTCGCCGCCCTTGTTGCCCCGGGCGTCGGCGACGAACCAGCGGGGCCAGCCGGCCTTCTCGGGGATCGTGACCTTGACGTCCGTCAGGGTCAGCGGGGTGTGGGCCGGGTTTCCCGAGGGGCTGTTGACGCGCCCGGCCTTCAGCCGGGCGGAGTCGATGTCGGCGGGGGCGCCGGTGATGTAGGGGGCGTCCGCGGAGCCGTCGTAGGTCTTGTCGGCCTTGTTGTACGCGTCCGTGAACGCGGTGACCGCCCTGGCCGCCTCGGCGCGGGTGGCGGCGGGCAGCACCTCGCGCTCCCCGTGCACCACCACGCATCCGCTCGCCGTCAGCGACAAAGCGGTCAGTGCCGCCGCTATGAGTGCGTTGCGGTCACGCCTGCGAAGCCGCCGACGGCTGCGTTCCCTGGTCATCGGGCTCCTTCACCTTCCCCTTCCCGGAGGCGAACCCTACCGGGGAGAGGAACAGCGCGAGCACCGGGACCAGATACAGCGCCCACACCGTGACCTGGACGACCGTCGGATCCGGCTGGAAGTTGAACACGCCCTTCAGCAGCGTGCCGTACCAGCTGTCCGGCGGGATGGCGCCGCTGATGTCGAACGCCAGGTCGTTCAGGCCCGGCACCCAGTCGGCCTCCTGGAGGTCGTGGAAGCCGTACGCCAGCACGCCCGCCGCGACCACGACCAGCATGCCGCCGGTCCAGGTGAAGAACTTCGCCAGGTTGATCTTCAGCGCGCCCCGGTAGAACAGCCAGCCCAGCAGCACCGCCGTGGCGAGGCCCAGGGCGACGCCGACCAGCGGGCGCGGGGTGCCGTCGGAGGCCGCGTGCACCGACGCCCACACGAAGAGCGCGGTCTCCAGGCCCTCCCGGCCCACGGCCAGGAACGCGGTGGCTACCAGGGCGCCGGTGCCGAGCTTGAGGGCCGCGTCCAGCTTGCCGTGCAGCTCCGACCTGAGGTTGCGGGCGGTGCGCCGCATCCAGAACACCATCCAGGTCACCAGGCCCACGGCGACGATGGACAGGGAGCCGCCGAGCGCCTCCTGGGCCTGGAAGGTCAGCTCCTGCGAGCCGAACTCCAGCGCGCAGCCGAAGCCCATGGCGATGGCGATGGCGACGCCGATGCCGGCCCAGATCGGCTTGACGGCGTCCCGGCGGCCGGTCTTGACCAGGTAGGCGATCAGGATGCAGACGACGAGCGACGCCTCCAGTCCCTCGCGCAGGCCGATCAGGTAGTTGGAGAACACGGGTCACGCCTCCTTCGAGAACAGCGTCCGGCCCCACCAGTCGCCGGAGTCCCGGACGCCGGGCGGGATCGCGAAGACCGCCGAACCCACGTGCTGGATGTACTCGTTGAGCGCGTCGTGCGCCGACAGCTTGCGCTGGAGCGGGATGAAGCCCTTGCGCACGTCCCGCTGGTAGGCGAGGAAGAACAGGCCCGCGTCGAGCCGGCCGAGGCCGTCGGTGCCGTCGGTGAAGGAGTAGCCCCGGCGCAGGATGGTGATCCCGCCGTTGGAGTCCGGGTGCGCGAGCCGGACGTGCGCGTCCGGCTTCATCGCCTTCAGGAACGGCTCGTCGTGCTCCTTGGCCTTGCCGACCGGGGCGCCCTCGCGCTTGTCCCGGCCGAAGACGTCCTCCTGCTCCTGGAGCGAGGTGCGGTCCCAGGTCTCGATGTTCATCCGGATCCGCCGGGCGACCAGGTACGACCCCCCGGTCATCCACCGCGGTCCGTCGCCGTCGCCCACCCAGACGTGCTGCTCCAGCCGGCCGGTCTCGGTGCCCGCGATGTTGCGGGTGCCGTCCTTGAAGCCGAAGAGGTTGCGCGGGGTCATCGCGCCCGGGGTGGTGGAGGAGGTCTTGCCGAAGCCGAGCTGGGACCAGCGCACGGCCACCTTGCCGAAGCCGATGCGGGCGAGGTTGCGGATGGCGTGCACGGCGACCTGCGGGTCGTCGGCGCACGCCTGGACGCACAGGTCGCCGCCGGTGCGGGAGCGCTCCAGGTTGTCACCGGGGAACCTGGGCAGGTCGACCAGGGCCGCGGGCCGCTCGTCCTTCAGGCCGAACTTGTCGAACAGCGACGGTCCGAACCCGATGGTCAGCGTCAGCCGGGACGGCTTGAGCCCGAGCGCCTCGCCGGTGTCGTCCGGCGGGGCCTCGGCGAGTCCGCCGTAGGCGCCGTCGCCGACCGGCTCGCCCGCGGTCATCCGGCGGGCCGCCGCCGTCCAGTCCTTGAGCAGCTGGACGAACGCCTCGCGGTCGTCGGTCTTCACGTCGAACGCGGCGAAGTGCAGCCGGTCCTGCACCGGGGTGGCGATGCCGGCCTGGTGGGCGCCGTGGAACTCCACCGCGCCGCCCGACCCGTCGGCCACCGGGTCCATGTCGTCGCCCGCCCGGGCCATCGCCACGGCCCCGCCGGCCGCGGCGGCCCCGAGCGCGAGCCCGGCACCGCCCCAGCCGATCAGCGCCCGGCGCGACGGAGTGCTCCCCTGGGTCTCGGTCATCGCCCTTTCCCCCCGGCTCACTTCACGACCGCGGCGGCGAGCTTGGACAGCGGCTCGGCGAGCGCGTTCACCGCGTCCGACAGCTCCTTGCGCTGGTCCTTGCCGACCTTGTCGTAGGAGACGAAGTCGTACGACGTCTTGTCCGAGCGGTACTTGTCCAGCAGCGCGTCCAGCGCGGCGAACTGCTTGTCCAGCTCCTTCGCCAGCGCCGGGTCGTTCTTCGCGGCGACCGGCCTCAGCAGCTCGTAGGCCTTCTGCGCGCCCTCGACGTTGCCCTTGAAGTCGACGAGGTCGGTGTGGGCGTAGCGGTCCTCCTCGCCGGTGACCTTGCCGGTGGCGACCTCGTCCAGCAGCTCCTTGGCGCCGTTGGCCATGGAGGTCGGGGTGATCTCGGCCTTGCCGACGCGCTTCTGCCAGTCCTCGAGGTCCGTGATCAGCCGGTCGGCGAGGGCCTTCTCCTCGGCGCCGATCTTCTTGTCGTGCCAGAGGGCCTTCTCCAGCCGGTGCCAGCCGGTCCACTCCTGCCCGGTCTCCAGGCCGTCCTCGCGGACGTCCACCTTCGGGTCGATGTCGCCGAAGGACTCGGCGACCGGCTCGGTGCGCTCCCAGCCGAGACGGGAGAGGCCGTACGCCTTCTTCGCCGCCTCCAGGTCGCCGTCCTTGACCGCCTTCGCGAACGCCTCGGCCTTCGGCAGCGTCTGGTCGGCCTGGTCCTGCGCGTACATGCGGTACTGCGCGACGGCGGTGTCCAGCCTCGGGTCGCGCTTGGCGGCGGAGCCCGCGCCGGTCACGGTCAGCTTCTGCCGGACGCCGCGGCCCTTCATGCCGGGCCGGCAGGCGATCTCGTAGGAACCGGCCTTCACCTCGGCGGTGAGCGTGTACTTGGTGCCCGGCCCGATGTTCTCCTTCTCGGAGACGATCCGGTCGTCCGGGAAGAGGATCTCGACCTCGGTCGCCCGGGAGCCCTTGTTCTCGATCTTCAGGGTGACCTGGCCGGCCGGCACGGACTTGCTGGACGTGTCGCACGTGGAGTCGGCCGCGGTGACCCGGACGGCGTCACCGTCCTTGGCGTCGCTCTTCGAGGTGCAGGCCGAAAGGGCGGTCAGAGCGGCCACGGTCGCGGCGGCGATGACGGTCGGTCGGACGGCTCGCATGCAGGCTCCAAGCGCAATCTCGTAGGTGAGGCTGCCCTAACTTACCCGAGGCTTACCACGCCCGTCCCCGTGCGGTCGGTGATTCACCTCTCACGGAGGGCGCACGGGCGGCGCGCGGACACGGCTTGATTGCGATGCCTCAAAGCCGACATCACGACCGGGCAAAGGAATGGTCAAAACGCCCGGTGCCCGACCCGGGCGGCCCCGTGGTGCTTGAATGCCGGGGTGAGCGACTACGACGTACTCCGCGTCTTCTGCGGCCCGGACGGCGGATACGGCAACGAACTGGGTGTCGTGCGCGACGGCTCGGTGCTGCCCGGGCGGGACGACCGGCAGGCCCTGGCCGGCAAGCTCGGCTTCAGCGAGACCGTGTTCGTGGACGACCCCGAGCGCGGCGTCATCGACATCTACACGCCCACCCTGCGCCTGCCGTTCGCCGGGCACCCCTGCGTGGGCACCGCCTGGCTGCTCGACGTGCCGGAACTCGTCACGCCCGCCGGGGTCGTCGGGGCCCGGCAGGACGGCGAGTTCAGCTGGATCGAGGCGCGCGCCGAGTGGGCGCCGCCGCGCACCCTGCGCCGCTGCGCGAGCGCCGCCGAGGTGGACGCGCTTCCCGTACCGCCGAAGGGGGAGTGGATCTACGCCTGGGCCTGGGAGGACGAGGCGGCCGGCCGGATCCGCGCCCGCGGCTTCCCCGGCCGGGACGACGGCATCGACGAGGACGAGGCCACCGGCGCGGCGGCCCTGCTGCTCACCGAGCGGCTGGGCCGGGCGCTGAACATCACCCAGGGCCGGGGCTCGCAGATCCTGACCGCGCCCCAGCCGCACGGCTGGACCGAGGTCGGCGGCCGGGTCCGGCTGGAGCGCTGACGCCCGCGGGCGTCCGGGTGACGGGCCGCGCGCCGTCCGGGTGGAACCGCGTGTGCGCGCGAGGGGGAGCGGGGACCTCTGGCCTGACCACTCCGCCTCCCGAGAGGAGCACCATGCGCATCAGATCCGCCCTGGCCGCGACCGTTCTCGCCGTCGCCCTGGCCGGCGCCGGCGCGTCGACGGCAGCCGCCGGCACCCACGCGGTCCAGGACGACGACGAGGCCGTCTGCAGCCCGTACTCGGGCACGCTGACCTCGCTGGAGAACCGCATCACCTGGTCCGGCTCCCACTGCAGCGACTACCTGCGCTGACCCGTCCGGGGTCCCCCCGCCGCACCGGGCGAGGGGGACCCGGCCGGTTCCGGGCCCGTCAGGGGAGGGTCAGGATGTCGGCGCCGGTGTCGGTGACCACGAGGGTGTGCTCGAACTGGGCGGTGCGCCTGCGGTCCTTCGTGACGACCGTCCAGCCGTCGTCCCACATGTCGTACTCGTGCGTGCCCAGCGTCAGCATCGGCTCGATCGTGAACGTCATCCCCGGCTGCATCACCGTCGTCGCGTGCGGGCTGTCGTAGTGCGGGATGATCAGCCCCGAGTGGAACGACGTGCTGATGCCGTGCCCGGTGAAGTCCCGTACGACGCCGTAGCCGAAGCGCTTGGCGTACGACTCGATGACCCGGCCGATGACGTTGATCTGCCGGCCCGGCCGCACCGCCTTGATCGCCCGGTTGAGCGCCTCCCGGGTGCGCTCCACCAGCAGCCGGGACTCCTCGTCCACGTCGCCGACGAGATAGGTGGCGTTGTTGTCGCCGTGCACCCCGCCGATGTACGCGGTCACGTCCAGGTTGACGATGTCGCCGTCCCTGAGGACCGTCGAGTCGGGGATGCCGTGGCAGATGACCTCGTTGACGGACGTGCACAGCGACTTCGGGAAGCCGCGGTAGCCGAGCGTGGACGGGTAGGCCCCGTGGTCGCACATGTACTCGTGGGCGACCTTGTCGAGCCGGTCCGTGGTCACCCCCGGCGCGATGATCTTCGCGGCCTCCTCCATCGCCCGCGCGGGGGGGGGGGGGGGGGGGGGGGGCGGCGCCCGCGGGGTGGGGGGGGGGGCCGCGGGGCAGGGGGGGGGGGCAGGGGGGGGTTTTCGACAGCATCGGGGGGGGAGGGGGTTTCGGGG